>CALYTX010000017.1 GCA_945487985.1 uncultured Verrucomicrobiota bacterium
CCCGCTATGAAAAACTCAGAGTATTATAGCAAAAATAACTCAACTCGTCTCGAGGATGCGCGCAGAAAGCCCATCGGCAGCTATGAGAATGGCCAGGAGCGGACACCGTTCGCTCGCCTTGTTGAAGTTGGCACTGTCCTCTGGCGAGTCCGATAGCGACCAAGCATGCATGTGCCAGCGAATCGCCAACATTTCGTCCTCCGTCAGATCCAAACCCCAGCGCAACAGCCGAATCACGCTCTTCTCGCCATGCCCCAGCGGGAACGAGCTATAGTCGACAGCATAACCCTCGTAATCTTCCCACTTGCCGTTCACCTTGCGGTGCTTGATCTCCTTCTTGTAGACTTCAGCTTTGCAGACATCGTGCAAAAGCGATACCACGGCGACACTATCGTCCGCCAACCGCGCTTCAAGTTGTGGACGCAACCTACACTGGAGAACTTTTATCAGCCTTGCTTCATCGTAAACATTGAGCGAATGCTGGCAAAGCCCACCCTCTTCCGCCAAATGAAATCGCGTCGAAGCCGGCGCGGAAAAGAATCCGAGCGCTTCCAACCCGGCGAGCACCTCCTCCACCCCGCACTTGCCGGTAGCACGCAGAATTTCGTAGAAGCGCTTCCTGTTGGCATCAACATCGATCATCTGTCCGCCTCCGCCTCGGCCGACCTACAACCAAGGCCAGACCGTCAACGCGCCGCCCCAGGAAAGGCCGGCGCCAAAGGCGGAAAGCGCAATCAAATCGCCGTCTTTGAGCTCGCCAGAACGAACCGCGTGATCGAGAATAAACGGCACGGATGCCGCGGACATGTTGCCGGTTTCGGCTATTGACATATAGAAGCGCCCGATAGGCAGACCAACACGCTTGGCAACCGCCTCAAGAATTCGCGCGTTGGCCTGATGAGCGTACACCCGGGTCAATTCCTCCGGAGCGATTGAAGCGCGCTCGCAAAGCTTGCGGATTATTTCATCAAGCTTCTTTACCGCGAAGTTGAACACCGAGCGGCCGTTCATTTTCATAAACCCGACAGGCTGCATGGCGATTTCACCGACCGGCACCTTCGGCGGCTCGACACGGGAACCGCCCTCGCGGAGAATCGCCTGCCAGCCGTCGCCGTCAGACCCATGCAGTGAATGGTACTCGCGGACACCTGCCGGCGCCTCGGCAGCCTCCAGAACCACCGCGCCTGCACCGTCGCCGAAAAGGATCGAAACCGTGCGGTCGTTCCAGTCGACAGTTCGCGTCATCACTTCGCTCCCGACCACCAACACTTTCATCCCGGGATGCGCCAGCAGCCAGCAACGCGCAGTTTCGAGCGCATAGACAAACCCCGAGCACGCCGCGGAAAGATCGAAAGCACCCGCATTGCGGCAGCCAAGCGCCGCCTGGATCAGGCTAGCGGTAGCGGGGAAAGTGCCAAAATCCGGCGATGACGTGGCGCAGAAAACCATGCCGATTTCCTCCGGCCTGGCGCCGGCCGAAGCCATAGCCGCCTCGCACGCCTTGATTCCCATCGTGGAGGAAGTCTCTTCCGGCGCTGCCCAATGGCGGGCGTGGATTCCGGAATGGGAGAAAATCCACTCGTCAGAAGTATCCAACCACTTGGCCACCTCGTCGTTCGTCACCACCCTCTCCGGCAAATAGGAACCCGTGCCGGCAATTCTCACCCTCAACATATACCTCATTCCTTTCAGCAAAACCAAGGAATTATAGCAAATTCAGTCCTTAATGCTCAACCGTTTAAATTCTTCAAAGAACTGCGGATACGACTTTGCCGCGCACGCGATATTGTCAATTGCCACCGGTTCTTGCGCTCTGGTAGCGCCAACGGCGATTGACATGGCGATACGGTGGTCGCCGAAACTGGAGAACGACCCTCCCTTGAGCAGACCCGCAGTTCCGGAAACGCTGAAATTATCCTTTCCGATTGAAACGGGGATGCCGAAACGCGAAAGCACCTCATGCATCGCCGCCACCCGGTCGGACTCCTTGAGGCGCAATCGTCCGATGCCGGTGAACGACACATTTGCCGGCGAACACGCCGCGGCAACCGTCAAGACCGGGAAACTGTCAGGAAATTCATTGACATCGATCGTCGCCGGTGAACCCTCTTCGACGCTCTTGGCAATTGTCGAGAGCGCCGCAACTATCCGCCGGTCGGGCTGCCGGGAAATCTCGCTCATGCCCCGAACCGCAATATCGTTTCCAATCGCATTTGCGGCGAACCAGAACGCCGCGCCCGACCAATCGCCCTCGGGCGCCGTCGATTCCAGCGGTCGATAGCGTTGGGAACCGGGCACATCAAAACCATTGTCCACCGGCCGTATCTCGACGCCGGCGCTGCCGATAACATCGAGCGTCATCTCGACATAGCCGCGAGACGACAGCGGCGAAAGGAAGCGGATCTGCGAATCGCCCTTAAGCAGCGGTAGCGCAAACAGCAACCCCGTGACGAACTGCGACGAAACATTGCCTTCGATCTGGTGCAATCCGCTCTTCAACCCGGAATACTCGATTGACGGACGCTCTGCGAGTCGCCCGGCCTTCTTGAAAACGGCTTTCTTCCCGAGCGCTGCCGCTACCGGCGCCATAAAGCGCATCGTCGAACCGCTTTCGCCGCAATCGAGCACCACCTCCTCCGCACCAGTCGCAAGCGCGCGCAGGCAACGCTTGGTGGCGATAACATCCTCGGCGTCGTTGGCATCGTCCACCAGATACTCGCGTCCGCCCGCAAGAAAATCGGCGATAAGCAAGCGGTGCAGATGCGACTTCGACGCGGGCGGAACGGCAATGCCCCGACGCAGCCCTGGCAGGATAATCGCGCTCATGAGAGCGACCTCTCCATCGTGTCGCCGGCGAGCGTCACCTTCACGCTCCGCACGTCGCCCCAGCCGCAAGGGAGCGCAAAATCGACGATCCCGCCGCGAAGTTTCTTCTTGTCGCCCCGCATCGCCGCGACCAAGCTCGCCTCGTCCATCTCCGCCGGGATTGCCACCGGCAGCCCAGCATCGCCGAATTTGGCGGCCAACTCTTGCGGCCACGACTCCTGCGCCAGACCGAAGCGAACGGCAAGTTTCGCCTCCGCCACACAGCCGATGGCCACCGCCGAGCCGTGCGCAAGACGGTAGCCTGAAAGCATTTCAACCGCATGACCGATCGTGTGGCCGCAGTTCAGCAACATCCGCCGGCCGAGTTTCTCGCAAGGGTCTTCGCGCACAATCCCAACCTTGACCATGAGATTGGCGGCTATTTCCTTCGCCGTGGGAACTGCGCCGGCAATGCCTGGAATGCCGCCAATAATTTCATGCTTTATCATTTCCGCGCGCCCTTCCGCCAATACCGCCGCGGGCAGCGTGGTGAGAAAAGCAGAATCCACAACCACCAACTTCGGCGAATGGAACGCGCCGGCGAGATTCTTGCCTTCAGGAAGATCGCATCCAGTTTTGCCGCCAGTGGACGCATCGACCATCGACAAGAGCGTGGTTGGGAAATTGACCCAGTCGATGCCGCGCATCCACGTTGCCGCGGCGAAGCCCGCAAGATCGCCCGTAACGCCGCCGCCGAGCGCGGCCAGCGTATCGCCGCGTCCCAGCCCCGCCGCCGCCAGCGCGTGCCAGAGCTCGACGATCGTGGCAGGGGTCTTGTGCTCTTCGCCGGCAGGTATCGTCGCCATCGGCGATCCAAACTGCCGCGAATAGAGCGCGGACACGTTGCTGTCGCTCACCACGGGATAGCCGGCAATCAACGCGCGCGCAATGCCGGTGCCGACCACCACAAGCGAATCGCCGCAAGCCTCGAATGAAGCGGCTATGCGGTTGGGGAACGAACCGTAGTGCGGCGCGCGCTCGCGCGCCTTGTTGCCGAGCGGACGACTCCCGGCCGCCGAGCCTATGCGCCGCGCAAGTTCCGCATCGTCGGGCGCGTCGAGGCAAAAGACCGTCCCAGAGGCTTCAGCGAGAGCGCGATTCGAATCCCGCAGCAGCGTGCCGCCGCCGAGCGCGACCACCTTGTCCTCGCGATCGGCGGACACTACGGCCGCCAAGGTGTCGGCTTCGATATCGCGAAAAGATTTCTCGCCGTCGGCAGCGAATATATCGGGAATCGATCGCCCGGTGCGCGCAACAATCTGCGCGTCCAAATCGACAAAACTAGCATCGAGACGGCGGGCGAGTTTTGCGCCAAGAGTGGTTTTCCCAGAGGCGGGCGCGCCGTAGAGGAATATTGTTTTGGCCATCGTATCTTCGTTTTTCAGCCGAGTGCGGCGATGATTTCTGGAAGAAGCTGTTTTTTACGGGAAAGCACCCCGGGCATCTTGAGAATGCCGCCGCCGCCTTTGCGGTAGGGCAACGCGCGGCGGACCGATTCGAGCCCGCGGTACAGCAGCTCCGAATTTCCGCGCACCGGGTCGGTTACCATCAGCGCCATGAAATCGAGAGAATTGGACTTGATGGCCCGGTCCATGGCGGCGGCAAGCTCCTCGATATGCTGATGGAAAAACTCGAGATTGGTCTCTTCGATCTGCGCGAGCATAAACTTGCGCCCAGCCTCGTTGTAGACCTTGGCGTCGCTCTGTAGCGCCTGGTCCGCATCCATCGACTGGAGCGGCGACGAAATCGCCGCCATGCCATCCATCACCGCCTCGGCCGATTCGCCGGAGATCTTTTCGAGCCACGAACACATCGACCGGTCGGCATCGGTGGTCGTTGGCGACTGGAACATCAGCGTGTCGGAAACGATGCCGGCAATCAATACGCCGGCCACCTCGCGCGTGGGACGCTCGCCCGCCGCACGGTACATGCGCGCCACCAGGGTACAGGTCGAGCCAACAACGTCGGCCGTGTAGCGGATAGGCTCCTTGGTGGCGGCAAAGGCGATGCGGTGGTGATCCACAACCTCGATCACCGGAACCTCGTCCACGCCTGGAATGCCCTGCTCGGACTCATTGTGATCGACGAGAATAATCCGGAACGGCGGTTCTTCGGCGAAGGCGCTTTTGAGCACCGTGCCTAAAAGCCGACCCGCTTCGTCCACTACCGGAAAGTGGTTGTGCGGATTGCGGATCGCCGAAGTGCGAATATCGTGGACCGGATCGTTCTCGTTGAGAACCTGCGCGCACTTGTGCAGCGGCGCCCTGGCCGTTGGAATCGTCACATCGCCCTTGGTGAGAAAGAAATTGAGCAGCTTCGCCGGCGAAAGCATGCCCAGGAAAGAACCATCGCGCGCGCGAACCGGCAGCGAGGATTGTCCGCTCGCTTCCAGCTGGCGCAACGCGTCCACAAGCGATGTTTCCGCCTCAATAACCGGAACGCCGTGGTCGATAAGATGGCGCACACGCACATAGACATCGCGCTTGACCCGCGGCGGTGTAAGGCCGTAGTGCTCGAAAACCCATTTCGCCTTCGCGGGCAGGCGTCCGGCGCAAATCGCCTCCACGTCCGCCATGCCGGTTCTGCGGCGGAGATCGGCCAGCGCGTATGCGCTCATGACCGAATCAGTATCGGGGTTGCGATGTCCGCAAATATATGTCTTCATAAGCCCACGTATTATACCACGGATGAAGCGGACGATGTTGACGGCCCGTCGCCGGCGGACATTTCGTCGAGAATCTTCGCCGAGAGTTTCACCATCTCCACGCAGGGACGCTTGCGGTAATATTGCTCGGTTCTCGGCTCGCTCACTCCGCCCCGGGTGACATTCAGGCCGGCGAGCAGATCGCGGCAGACAATCGAGCCGCACTCCGCCTTGAACCGGCGAATAAACTCTTGCACTTGCGGGTACACAACATCCTTGTCGGCTCCGTGCCGGAGCCCCAACACCATTGCCGCTCCCGTGACTGTTCCGCAAACCTCGCGCTCGCGCCCGACGCCGCCGCCGAGTCCGCAAGCGATTCTGCCGGCAAGTTCCGGATCGAGCCCGAAATCGCCGGCAAAAGCGTCCAACACCGCCTGCGAACAGTTTTTTCCGTTCTTAAAAGCGGCTTCAGCCTTTTCCGAATGTGTCATTGAGCACTCCTTTCACCTTCTCGGCCACGACCCCGAGCAGCAATATGCGTTTCGTTTTCGAAGTCTCGCCCGATTTGAGAACAACCCTCGACTTGGGCAGACCGAAGGCGTCGGCGACAGTCTCGACCAGCTCCCGGTTGGCCTTGCCGTCCACAGGGGCGGATCGGATGCGGATCTTGACCGCATCGCCGAGAATTCCATCGATCCCGGCTTTCGACGAGCGCGGTTGCGCTCTCACATTGATTACCACGCCATCGGCGGTTTCAGCGAAAAAGGCCATCCAGCTCCTCCTTCGCAAGCTCGCGCCAGGCTCCCGGCGGCAGATTTTCCGGCAGCCGAAACGACCCGACCGCGACCCTTTTGAGCGAAAGCACGACCAGATGCGCCGCCGAGCACATATAGCGAATTTGGCGCTTGCGCCCTTCCCGCAGACGAAACTCGAGCGTGGTCACGTTCCGTTCGGCGGGTTTGAGCACTTTGACCGGCGTCGGACGGATCACATAGCCGTCGGGCATTTGCAGCGCGCTGCGCAGAATCGCCAGTTTTTCGTCACTCCACCGCCCGGCGACCTCGACGACATAGGTTTTTTCATGCCCGAAACGCGGATGCGTAAGTCGGTTGACGAGGTCGCCGTCGCTGCTCATCAACAGCAACCCCTCGGAATCCTTATCAAGCCTCCCAACCGGCACGACGCGCGCGGGAACCCCGCGCACGAGATCGGCCACGGTCTTTCCGCCGAACGGATCGCTCATCGTAGAAAGAACGCCTGCTGGCTTGTTCAGCACAATCGTCAGCCTGCGCTCCGGCGGCGGCAACGGACGCCCGTCGATGCAAATCTGCGCCCGTTCGGGGTCGAATCGCTCGCATGCGCGCGTCACTGTCACGCCATCCACCGTTACGCGCCCCGCCTCGACAAGCGCAGACGCCTTGCGACGGGACGCGAATCCCGCGCGGGCGATAATGTTCTGAAGTCGTTCCTCTGCCATTTACCAGCGTATTATACCATTTCGCGCCGCAAACCGCCGATAGTCATCCCGCAGCAAAGTTTGGTATAATATCGCCTTAATTCCAAAGGTGCTTTTATGACGGCGATCATAGATTACAAGGCTGGAAATCTCACCAGCGTGCAACTCGCTTTCGCGGCTCTCGGCGTAGAAACGGTAGTGACTGCCGACCCGCAGACAATCCGCCGGGCCGACCGGGTTGTTTTCCCCGGCGTGGGAGCGGCGGGCAGCGCGATGGCAAGCCTTCGGCGGCTGGGTCTAATCGAAACGGTAAAGGAAGCCGCTGCCACCAAGCCTTTCCTTGGCATCTGCCTGGGCATGCAGATCCTCTTCGAACATTCGCAAGAAGACGGCGGGGTGGATACACTCGGCGTTCTACCCGGGCAGGTCAGGCGCTTTCCCGATGCACCGGGATACAAGATTCCGCAGATCGGCTGGAACGATACGCGCCTTAGTTCGGCGCAGGGGGGCGGAAGCGCGGGCGAATACTATTTCGTCCATTCCTACTTCGCCGAGCTTACGGCCGACACGCTGCTAATCAGCTCCCATGCGGGCGTCGACTTCACTGCCATGGTGCGACGCGGCAATCTCTGGGCCTCGCAATTCCATCCCGAGAAATCGGGCCGTGTCGGACTCGATTTCCTGAAACGCTGGCTCGAAGGCGGGGAAATCGCTGCGGCCGGCGCCGCCCGGAGCGACGCCTCGCTCACCAGGCGCGTCATTCCGTGCCTCGACGTGAAAGGCGGGCGCGTGACCAAAGGCGTCAAATTCAAAAACAATATCGATTTGGGCGATCCTGTGGAAATGGCGGTGAATTATTCAACCGGCGGCGCAGATGAACTCGTCTTCTACGACATCACCGCCTCAGCCGAACGCCGGCCCATCGACATTGGCATGGTAGCGGATGTCGCCAAATCCATCCGCATCCCCTTCGCCGTAGGCGGCGGAATAAGTTCGCTCGCCGATATGGAACGCGTGATTCTCGCCGGGGCCGAAAAAATTTCAGTGAATTCGCTGGCAGTGAAAAACCCGCAGATTATCGCCGATGGCGCCAGGGCGTTCGGCTCGCAATGCATTGTGCTGGGGATGGATCCGGTGCGGAGCGCCAACGGTGCCTGCCCGAGCGGATTCGAGATCACCACACGCGGTTTCCGCGAGTTCACCGGAATCGACGCCGTCGAGTGGGCCAAGCGCGCAGCCGGCCTGGGCGCAGGCGAAATCGTCGTCAATTCCGTCGATGCCGACGGCACGCGTTCAGGATTCGAGCTCGACATCACCCGCCGCATCGCCGAGGCGACGAACGTGCCGGTGGTGGCCTCGGGCGGCGCCGGCAGGCCAGAGCATTTTGCAACCGTCTTCAACGAAGCCAAAGCCGACGCAGCCATCGTCGCAGGCATGATCCACACCGGCGAATTCACGATAGCCGAAATCAAGGCGGCAATGTCCGCCGCCGGCGTGCCCGTGCGCCTACACTATTAGCCCAACCAAACCTCCAGATCCAACCGTTCAGCAAATCAACAACGCTATGTCGCAAAACCATTCCAAGATCCAGCGTATAGTCATCCTCGACTACGGTTCCCAATACACGCAACTGATTGCGCGCAGAATCCGCGAGCAACAGGTTTTCTCCGAAATAATCCGTTTCGACACGCCCGCGGCGAAGCTCGCCGAAAACATGCCGCAAGGCATCATCCTTTCTGGCGGACCGAACAGCGTGTTCGAAGAAGGCGCCCCTGGCATCGATCCTGAAATCTTCAAACTGGGCGTGCCAGTGTTGGGAATCTGCTACGGCATGCAGCTTATGAGCCAGCAGCTCGGCGGCAAAGTGCATCCGGGCGAATCGCGTGAATACGGCAAAACGAAAATCAAGACCAGTCCCGACAACGAACTTTTCACCGGTCTTCCGGATGAATTCACCGTCTGGATGAGCCATGGCGACCGCGTAGCTCAAATTCCCGCTGGTTTTAAAGTGTCGGCGACGAGCACGAATTGCCCCTTCGCGGCAGTCCGCAACGAAGAGAAGCGTTTCTACGCCATCCAATTCCACCCCGAAGTCGTCCACACCGAACACGGGAACCAAATTATCGGCAACTTTCTCTTCAAAATCTGCGGCTGCCGGGCAGACTGGAAGCTTTCAAGCTGGATCGACGAAACAGTGGCGCGACTCAAAGCACAGGTCGGCGACGAAGAAGTGGTGCTCGGCCTTTCCGGCGGCGTCGATTCATCGGTAGTCGCCGTGCTCCTGAACCGGGCGATTGGCAAACGGCTGCACTGCATCTTCGTGGATAATGGCCTGCTCCGCCACAACGAGGCCGTGCAGGTGGAAAAAATGTTCCGGACGAAGCTCGACCTCGACCTGCACATCGCGCGTGCCGCCGAACGCTTCTACGCAGCGCTCAAAGGCGTCGAAGATCCCGAACAAAAACGCAAAATAATCGGACGCGAATTCATCAATGTCTTCGCCGAGCAGGCGCGCAAGTTCAAGAACGCGAAATTCCTCGGCCAGGGGACGATCTATCCCGATGTCATCGAGAGCTCGAACGCGCTCAAGGGTCCGTCGCAGACGATCAAATCCCACCACAACGTGGGCGGACTCCCCCCCGACCTCAAATTTGAACTTGTCGAACCCCTGCGCGACCTTTTCAAGGACGAAGTGCGCGCCGTCGGACGGGTTCTCGGGATGGACGACGAACTGCTCGACCGCCAGCCCTTCCCAGGTCCGGGCCTGGGGGTTCGCGTCCTCGGCGAAGTGACCGAGGAAAAGGTCAAGCTGCTTCAACAAGCCGATCTGCGCGTGCAAGAGGAAATCCGCAAACTGCCCGGATACAAGAACATCTGGCAGACCTTCGCGGTGCTGCTGCCTGTAAAATCGGTAGGCGTGATGGGCGATCAGCGCACCTACGAATACACCTGCGCGATCCGTTCGGTCGATTCCATCGACGCAATGACGGCCGACTGGACGCGCATTCCCTACGAAACACTCGCGGCCATGTCGAACCGCATCATCAACGAGGTCCGCGGAATCAACCGCGTGGTCTACGATATTTCCTCCAAGCCGCCGGCAACCATCGAGTGGGAATAAACCCATCGTCCAACAAATTTCGGTCGTGAAAACTCTCATCAGCAACGGACTTGTTGTCGACGGCACTGGTGCGCGCGCCTTCCCCGGAGATGTGCTGATCGAGGGCGATCGCATCGCCGAGATAATCCCCCGCCGCAGCGGCGCTTCCTCCGCGGCGGACAGGACTGTCGATGCCTCGGGGTTCGTCGTCTCGCCAGGATTCATCGACGCACACGCCCATTCCGACGCCTATTTGATAATCGAGCCGGACGCGCCATCGAAAATTTCGCAAGGCATAACCACGGAAATCAACGGACAGTGCGGCGGGTCGATCGCGCCGCGCTACGGTCAGGCGCGTCTGTCGTCCGACTGGGCGTCGGTTCTCGGCGAGCGTCTCGTGTGGCGTTCGCTCGCGGAATACCGCGAAATCCTCGCCGCGGCGAAACCGGCCGTCAACACCGTACAATTTATCGGACACAACACCCTGCGCTCGTCAGTGATCGGCTACGCCGGCCGCGCGGCGAATGCCGACGAAATTCGACAGATGCAATATCTGCTCGAAAAATCGCTCGACGAAGGCGCACGGGGATTCTCTACGGGACTTATCTACCAGCCCGGGAAATACGCCACCGACGACGAAGTGGTGTCACTTACAAAGACGGCCGCCGCCAAAGGTGCAATCTATTCCACCCACATGCGATCAGAGGGAGATCGAATCCTCGAAGCAATCGATGAAGTGATCGATCTCGCCCAGGAAACCGGCATCCGCGCAGAAATTTCCCATCTGAAGACAAGCGGCAGGAACAACTGGGGAAAACTCGATGCCGTGCTGGCGAAAATCGAAGCGGCCATGAACCAGGGTTGGCTGCTGGGCAGCGATCGCTACCCTTACTGCGGCGCCGGAACCGATCTCGACATCGTTTTCCCAGATTGGGCCGGCGAGGGCGCCGCGCCTGCCGAGATGGCCCGCTTGTCAGACCCAGCGCTGCGCGCGCGCATCGTCGCGGAAATCGACTCGCAAGATCGCGACTGGTCCAGCGTGATGATCGGCGGCACCTGGCATCCAGAGACGAAACGCTTCTCCGGCAAAACCGTCGCGCAAATCGCCACTGAAGCAAACGCACCCTCCACGCCCGGTGAAATCGTCTGCGACATACTCGCCAAAGATCTTTGCCGAACCGGCGCGTTCTTCTTCACCATGTCGGAGGCGAACCTCGACCGGATTCTTAGCGTGCCGTGGATTGTCCCCGGTTCGGACGCCAGCCTGCGCTCCCCGCAAGGAATTCTCGGCGCCGACCATCCGCACCCGCGAGCCTATGGAACCATGCCGGAATTCTACCGGCGCTTGCGCGCACTGGGCGTTTCGCAAGAAGAAGCCGTCGGGCGCATGACCGGCAAAACAGCCTCGCGCTTCGGCCTCGAGGGGCGCGGCGTTCTGCGGAAAGGCGCCTTTGCCGACATCGTCGTCTGGAATGAAAACGACTTCAAGTCCAACGCCTCCTACCTGCGCCCCCACTGCTTCAGTTCGGGAGTGAAGTTGACAATGGTCAACGGAATCATCTCCTACCACCGCGGCGAGTTCACCGGCGAACGCGGCGGACGCTTCCTCGAACGCTAAGACCTTTCCGCGGTTTCCACGCCGGCTTTATCCACCGCCGCCTTCTCCGCGGGCGCGAACAACTTTAACGCGATTTTAACCGCCGACTAATTGTCCTTTAACATTCCCGTGCGATAATCTGTCTCAGAGGAGATAGAAAAGCTATGAAGAAGGAAACTCGCACCAATATGCAAATTGCAGTAGCGGTGGCAGTGATAGCGTTTTTGTATCTCATCGAGTGGATCTACCGATGAGATACAAAAGATAATGTGGCAAAGCCTGGGATGGAATCCCTTATCCCCCCGTCTCTTCCTGCC
>CALYTX010000018.1 GCA_945487985.1 uncultured Verrucomicrobiota bacterium
CAGTAAAGGCGGTAGCGCGCTCTACTATTTCCCCAAGCTGTACATCTCGGGCTCGGTGTTTGAGTCGCTCTATTCGACAGACGACAATAGATCGAACGCACTTTATGCATACGATGGATATGTCGAGGCTGATGACTGCGTCTTCTTGCGGAATGGAAAATACGTAAAGTGGGTCGGAACCGGCTATGGCGGTCCGGGCGTTTTGTTCAGTTCGGAATACGCAAGGTTTAGATATTTCCGAGATTGCGTGGCGAGCAACTGCTATGGAGTCGTGCAGAAGAACGCCTCTGGCATCAAAGGGGCCATGCAGATTATCAATACCAACGGCATTCTGACCTTTGAGCAATGCGTGCTAACCAATAACTATTGCTCGATGCCCACGATGCCAGGGTACTCCTATACGATGTTCGGCAATCAGCAGCAAATCGGCAACGGCAAGCCCGTGTATCGTGGGTGCGTGTTTTCCGGCAATCGGATCGTCGCATTGGCCATGTCCGCGATGGAGGGCGATTCGTTTGCGCTGGGTATCGCCGGTTCGCTTTCAGCAGAAAGAAATGGCGGCATTACGACATTTGAGAACTGTGTTTTCGACCACAATTCCGTCGAGGATGCCACTGGATCGGTCGCGGAGGTGGTCAAGTCTCAGGGTGTGCTCGTGGCTGCTCGGAGTAATGGCGGTAGCCGCCACAGCGTAATCAACTGCACGTTTTTCTCTTCGGGCGATAAAGATTTGGGCGATATAGCCGTCTACGGTAGCGGCGAGGGCTATCCCATCAATGTGGTCAATTCGCTGTTTATGTCTGACGGCGAAGTCGCGACCCCGTTCGTCCGCGCCACCAATGCCTCGGAATCGATGCCGATTAATGTTTGGTGCTGCACGGCGAAGAATGTTTTCTCCGCGCCCGATATCGTCGTCGATGGCGGCGAGTGGCGCTACGATCCCGTTCCGCTTCGGCGGACGGCGCGCGGATGCTTGCAGCCAGAGGTATTAACCCCTGGCTTGCGCATAGCCGCCGACGTTGCGGTGACAACCAACAAGATTGACAACAACAATCCAATGAATTTTCGTTTCCGTCCGCCGCAGGCGCAAGTTTATTCGCCTTTGAATGCTGATGCCCTGATTGGCGACAATCCCGAACTGATTGGCGATATGGTCGACGACACTTCCCGTCCCGAGGGTGCTTTCACGCGCGGGGCGATGCAGGCGCTTACCGAGAACGGGGAAAATGGCTTCGCGCTTGTTCTGCGCCGCAGTCCGTTCAACGCTGGCACCTTGGAAGGTCCCGCAGTGCAAAGCGTCCTTCCCGGCGAAGCTTCTGTGCCCGTAAGGGCCGTTGCGTCCGATGGCGCAACATTCGCCGGATATTTCACCGAGGATGGCGAGCTTTATTCTCCCGATGCGGAATTGCAAGTTGCAAATATGTCGTCTGCGCTGCTGCTCACGGCCAGGTTTGCGACCGACAAGGTTGCCATCACCTTCGATTTGCAAGGCGGCGGAACTTTCTCCGAAAATGGCCGCTCATCTATCACTGTTGAAGCATACGCCGGGGCGGAGTTCCCTGAAGTACCGGAGTATGCATTAAACGGCAGCTTTTTCGTCAAGGGCTGGGAGGGCGTATCTGCGTTCGTTCCATTCGGAATGCAGACCATTACGGTCAAGGCCGCGCTGGGAACTACGGTACCGCAAGTATTTTGCGTCGTGCCGAGCGGGACTGGGTCTCGCGGCGATGGTTCGGGACGCGGCTGGGAGAATGCGACGGACGATCTTGGCGCTGCAATCACCAAGGCGATCGATTGCTACCGCGGCGAGCTTTGGTTAAAAGAGGGTGTGTATCTCGTCACCAATTCGTTTGCGGTCCGCTCGAATGTTGGAATCTATGGCGGGTTTAACGGAACCGAAAGCGAGCGCTCGCAGGCAGATCCGAACCAGCGCGTCACGGTGCTGACTGGCGATATATACAAGGATGGCAACCCTGCCGATAGCACCAACGGTGCCCTTGCCGACAAGTGCCAGTATTGGAAGCCTGAGAATACTGCTCCCGCCGATCGCGCCCAGCGCCGGCGAGTGTACGATTACGAGCGGCGCGAATTGGTAGTGCCGCCCGAAAGCGAAACCTGGAACAACTATTCTATCAATGTTAATAGCGGTTGCGGCGATAAGGCATTCAAGTGCGAATCGTCCGAATCGTGCACCAATTTTGTCGTATCGGGGATAACCTTCGTCGGTTTCAAATATGGGGCGATAGATTTTTCTACTTCGGGGCGTCACGAATTGTGCGTCGAGAACTGCGAATTCCTCGCATGCGGTCACTGTCTTTACGACAAAGGAGGGTGGGCAGTTTCGCTCGGCGGTTCGCTCAATATTCGCAATTCGCGCGTGGCCTTCTGTCAGGGCGGAATACGCGTTAACGACTACAATAGCCAGACATCCTGCGGAAATAGTCGATTTGAGAATGTTGTTATTGAAGATTCGAAGATTGGTAATTCAGGTGGAGTTTTGCTGCAGATTCGTAACTATGCAGAAGGCGCTTATGTGGTTACGAACTGCCTTTTCCGCCGAAACATCAGCCATAGGGTCTGCGAAATGTTCGCGTTCCAGCGTTCTCCAGTCGCGCGCCTCGTCGATTGCAGTTTTGAAGACAACCGTATTCTGACGTCCGAAAATGGGAATGGCATCTACATCGCCAGTGCCGCTGATGAGATTGAAGTTCTGCGTTGTCGCTTTATCGGCAACTCGTTGGCGAAAAGCAAATTGAGCGACGGCACCGACACCCGCGAATGGAATGTGCTCTCGTTTAGGAAGCAGGGTCCGTCCTGGAAGGTCTGGGGGTCGGTGGCGCGCGATTGCTTCTTCGCCGGCAATTCCATAAGTACTGTCGATGATAGACACAACAGCGCCATTGTCGGCGAAGTCCAGGGCGATGATGTGGGCGGATACAAGGTTATATTGATCAATTGCACTTTCGTGACCAATACTGTCCAGACGGCCGGCGCGAGGGCGCGCGCGGCTACGCTGATGATGCCCAAATCGAACAATAATACCTTCTCGGCGATTCATTGCAGCTTCTATGAAAACAAACTACAGGCCGCTTCGGGAATTGCGGCTGATGTGCTGCAGCTCGACCGCAAAAAAGTCGACTCGGATCAGGACCGCGCAACCGATAGTGAAAACTTTTCCATTGTAAATTGCGCCTTCGGGAACGCTTCCGCTGGCTACCGACCGTTCATCCGCAACCGCACCTCGCCGTTTGCAATTATGGGCGTTATCTGTTGCGGTCTCGATAAGACGATGCTCGAGCGCGACGAATCGGCGAGAGTCAACAGTTTTGTCTTTGTCGAAACTGTGCTTGATGAATGTCCGGAATTTCACCGCAAAGTGTTGACTGGTGCGAACGGAGCAATGGCGATGGCGGTCGGGGCGGCGACGTCCGCAGCGAAGGCCGGGCATCCCGTTTTCATCAGCGACGACCGGCAGGTGTATTTCTACAGCACTGCGTCGAATTGTTGGCGGAAACTATTTTGGCTCAAGGATACGGTGAGGGACGAAGACGTCGCGAGCAAAGGGCTGTCGCAAGAGGCTGCCCAGTTTGTCGACGCCTTTGGCAAGCCGCGCGATTCTAAGAAAATTGCCGCTGGCGCGCTCAATCCCGTCGCTTCGCCGCTTATTATGCGTCTGCGCTGAGCGCTCGGCCGGAGCGGGCGTGCGAAAGGCAAGGTAATAGGAAACCGATTGCGTGGTGAGGAGCGAGCTGCGCAACGGACTGACCTATTGCCCGCCCCGCCGCTTGTGCAATAATGCTATAATATTCCTAAGTCATGAAAGTATTCATCATAGGAGCAGGATTCACCGGCATTGCCCTGTCGCAAACGCTGATTGCCGAAAAAAACAGCGTCACGCTTATCGACAACGATCCCGAGCGTGTGCGGCACGCGAGCGACCAGCTTGACTGCACGGTTATGGAGGCCAACGGCAACGACCTTGAGGTTCTCGAATCGGCCGGAATCGCCTCGGCCGACGCGATTGTCACGTTGACGGAAGACGACGAAATCAACATGATAACCTGCTCGCTGGTCGATGCGGTCTATCCTAACATCCTCAAAATAGCCCGGGTGCGCAACTACGCTTACTACGATGCGGCGGCGGCGGCGCGGCGGCGGCTGAAGGTCGCGTTTCCGGCCGGGCGCCCGCTTTACGGCATCGACGTCATGCTCAACCCCGACGTTGAGGTTGCCGAGGCCGTCACGCGGGCGATGGCCTACGGAGCTGTCGGGTCGGTGATCGAACTGGAAGACGGCTATGTGCTCGCGACAGTGGAAATTGGCGAGGCCAGTCCGCTGGCGGGATTGACGGTTGGCCACCTGGCGGAAGTTCCCGGATGGCATTTCATCATTGCCTCGATTGGCTCGGGCGAGAATAGTCTTCTTCCCAACGGCAATAGTCTAATCAAGGCGGGGGAAAGTATCAGTGTCGTGCTCAAGGAGGGCGATGTCTCGGTGCTTGCCAAGCTGACCTGTTCGCCCGCGGCGAAAGCGCGGCGGGTTGTTGTTTTCGGGGCAGACCGCCCGGGAATGCTTGTGGCCGAGCGCCAGGTGGTCGGGGCGCGCCGCGAGTTGTGGCGCCGTCTCTTCGGTGCGCGCCCGAGCGCTTGTCGCGAGCTGGTGATAGTCGACCGCGACCAGGAACTTTGCCAGAAGGCGGCGCGCCGGTTCCCCGAGGCGCGAATTCTCTGCGGAGATGTTACCGACGAGGCGCTACTGGCGGAAGAGCGTCTCACCGAGGCCGACTTGCTTGCGGCCGTCTCGGGCAATCCCGAACTCAATCTTGTTACCGCCGCCTATCTGCGCTCGCGCGGGGTTAAGAAGGCGGTTGCGCTTACGGCTAATGTTTCTTACGGCGACATCGCGCGCAAGCTTGGCATTGACGTGGCCGTCCCCGTGCGTGGAACGGTGGTGGACGGCATTATGAGCCATCTGCGCGGACGCAATGTATGGTCCGTGCACAGTATCTGCGAAAACCGCTTCATGCTTGTAGAGGGGCGCGTGGCGGAGGGTGCACGCTTCGCCGGGCTTGCGCTGAGCGAGGCAGCTGCTTCCGGCGGCTTTCTCGTGCTGCTCTATCGCAAGGACGGCGGCGGGATGCTGCAGCTGCCGTCGGGCGATACGGTGCTGTCGCCGGGGGCGCATGTCGTAATCATCGCCGCGAGCGACGACCACGAGACTCTGCACAAATTCTTCCTATGATTTTTTCCGTCGTCAGAGTTGCCGTCTATGTTTTGGGAATCGTCGGCACGTCGATGGCGGTTCCGCTCGCCGTCGCCTGCATAGAGGGCGAACGACGCATGGCGGGTGTGTTTCTTTCGCTGATGATCGCAGGATGGGCGGCGGCGGGGCTGTTTCTTTTACGCGGCCGCCGCCGATCGCAGGTGTTCGACGTCCGGAACGCCTTCGGGGTCGTCGGTGGAATCTGGATAGCCGTCTGCTTGTTCGGCGCATTGCCGTTTGCCCTGAGCGGATATTTTGCGTCGTTCACCGATGCCGTGTTCGAGAGTGTGAGCGGTTTCACAACGACCGGCGCTTCCGTGCTCGCGGAAGTGGAATCGCTGCCGCGCAGCCTCAACCTCTGGCGCTGCCAGACCCACTGGCTCGGAGGTATGGGGGTTATCGCGCTGGCCGTGGCGCTTATTCCGCTGTTGGGCGTGGGAGGCTTCCGTCTTATCAAGGCCGAGACCTCCGGCCCGACGAAAAGCAAATTTACCGCCTTTGTGTCGAACACGGCCAAAACGCTCTGGCTTATCTACTGTCTACTTACCGTCGCTGACGCCGCGCTGCTGCACTGGGCGGGGTTGGATGTTATCGACGCGGTGGCCCACGCTTTTTCGACCATAGGCACGGGAGGGTTCTCGACGCGCAACGCCAGTCTCGGATCCTTCGCTCTTCCGCTCGTGGAATGGATCACGTTTGCGTTCATGCTGCTCGCATCGGTAAATTTTGCTGTCCACTACCGTCTATTCACCGGGCGGTTTTCCGAGGTTTGGCGCGATACGGAATTGCGCGCGCTCGTAGTGATTGTCGTTGCGGCGATCGCCGGAATCTTCGCTATTCGCGCTTTCGCCGCCGCCGACCTTTCCGCGACATTTCGCACAACGGCTTTCCAGGTGGCCTCCATCCTGTCTACGACGGGATTTATGACCTGCGACTATCTCACTTGGCTGCCCGGTGCGCAGTGCATACTGCTGGCTCTTTTCTTTATCGGCGGCTCGTCGGGATCGACAGCCGGCGGCGTAAAGGTGATCCGTTGGACGATTCTTGCCAAGCAGTTGCGCAACGAACTGAGTCGGATTCTCCATCCTCACGAAGTGATTTCTCTTTCCGTTAACGGCGTGACGGGGAGGGAAGTGTTCGTGCCAGTGGTGGCGACATTTGTATTCGTCTATCTGCTCTTAGTGATGGTCACAGCGTTTTTTGGAACGCTGTCTGGGCTTGATCTTTTTACCAGCTTCACCGCCGCGCTGACCATGGTCGGCAATGTGGGGCCGGCTTTTGGTTCGCTGGGTCCAACGTCCAACTTCGGCGCGATTATGCCCGCGCTCAAATGGTGGTATGCATTCGCGATGCTCGCTGGGCGTCTGGAAATATACACGCTTTTGTTTCTAATCGGACGGATGCGTTAGAAATGGGATCCTGATGAAATCGCGTTGCCGTGAAAGGAGAAAGAAATAGAAATGGATCTTGCCGAGCTTGAGCAAATAGTTCTCGCCGACGGGGAAATCGCCGCGAAAGAGGTTCTGGAAGTGCTTCAAAGCGCGCCGCGGGAGGACTTGTGGGAATGCGCCCACCGGATAACCGCGCATTTCAAGCCGAAGGTCTTCGACTTTTGCGCAATCGTCAACGCCCGTTGCGGCAATTGTACCGAGAACTGCAAGTGGTGCGCGCAGTCCGCTCACTGGCGTGCGAAATGCGGCGCGCACGGCTGGATCGGCACCGAAGCGGCGGTTGCGGCCGCGGCAGCCGCCGAGGCGAATGGGGTGCATCGGTTTGGAATCGTCACCTCCGGTCGCGGTCAGACCCCAAGCCAGATTGACGAAATATGCGCGGCGGTGAGTGCGATCCGGGAACGGACGAAGATCCACCGTTGCGCCTCGCTCGGGTTGCTCGACGAGGACGCGCTTGCGAAGCTCAAAGCGGCCGGCCTGGAGCGCATTCACTGCAATCTTGAAACCGCTCCCTCGCGGTTCGCCTCGCTTTGTACAACTCATGCTTACGAGGACAAGCTCAAGACGCTGCGCGCGGCCAAGGCGATGGGTTTTGAGATTTGCTCGGGCGGCATTGTCGGCATGGGCGAAACCAAGGCCGAGCTCGTTGAGTTTGCCTTCGCGCTGAAGGCGATCGCCCCCGATTCGATTCCGCTGAATATTCTCGATCCGATCGAGGGAACGCCGTTGGGCGAACGCGAGTTCCTCTCGCTGCCGGAGATTCTCGACGCGATTGCAATCGTGCGGATTGCCAATCCCAGCACGCCAATCAGGTTCGCCGGCGGACGCCGCCGGCTTTCCGACGCGGATGCGGCCAGAGCGATCTATGTTGGAATCGACGCTGGTATTCAAGGTCCGCTACTCACCACCCCCGGCTCTGACTACGACGACGACCGCCATCTCGCTGCTCGAGCCGGCTACGCGACGCGCAACGAAGAGTCGTGATGAATCTTTATTCGGTCAAGATGCGCGCTTCGCGCGCGGGGGAACATGTTTCCGGGGCCGAGAAGATCGTCGAGGCCTCTGCCGCGGCCGCCACTGCCGCGCGCCTCGTGGAGCGCGCGTTGAACCACGAGAAAGGAACACCTGATTTCGTCAATGTCAAGCTGTCTGCCCCAGGCGAAATCATCCGGCTCAAGGCGTTGGCGGTCACGAACAATGTCGTTGCGAGCGCGGCGGAAGGACGTGAGCTTGCCATCGAACTGCTCGAGCGCGATGGCATTGCCCGCGCGCGCGAAATTATGGAGCTCCTTCCCCAGACCCATTCTATGCGCGGCGCGATGTTGATCGACGCCGACACGCTTGAGCGCCTCGATGGCGATGGCGAGCGCGGCGTTCGCGCCACCTGCATGGACGATGCCGAATCGTCCGTCAAAGGCACCGCCAGCGGCAAGAACCATTATGCCGAGGCGATGGTGCTGGCGACGAAGGTGCAGAATGCGCCAGGCATAATCGGCGAAATCTGCGTTTCAGACGACCCAGCCTACGTAACTGGCTATGTTGCCAGTCCGCATTTGGGCTACCAGCGCATCAGCGCAATCAAGGAAAAGGGCGATTCCAACGGCGGACGGATCTTTATCTATCGCGGCCGTCGCGAGGACGTCCCGGCCGCGGTGGAGTTTCTGGAACGCCAGAGTGTGATTGTCGAGGATGTTCCGGTTCTCGACAGCCCCCTGCCCGAGCGGCGTTTCAGCGGCATCGCCGCGGAATTGACAGCAATCGAGCGCGCGGGGCTTATGCGCGAGTGCCGTGTGCTGGACAAGGCTTCCCGATCGCTTCGGCGCGGCGGGGTGCTGATTCTTTCGGCCAACGATTATCTGTCCCTCGCGGACGACCCGCGTGTAATCGAGGCGGGCGTGGCGGCGCTGCGCCGCGACGGGGCGGGCTCGGGCGGATCACGCCTGACGACTGGAACATATCCTGTCCATCGGAATCTTGAAGCGCATTTGGCGCGCTTCAATGGTTGCGAGGAGGCGATTGTGTTCGCCACCGGCTATATGGCGAACGTGGGGACGATCCAGGCGCTCGTCGGCAAGGGCGATGCGATTCTTTCCGATGCACTCAATCACGCCTCCATTATCGACGGCTGCCGGCTTTCCGGCGCGGAGGTTGTTGTTTATCGCCACGGCGATTTGTCAGACCTCGCGCGCAAGCTGTCGCTGTGCCGGGAGTATCGCCGGAGACTTGTTGTTTCGGACGCTGTGTTTTCAATGGACGGCGATATTCTCGATCTGCCGCGCTGGCTGGAAATCTGCCGCCGTTACGACGCTTTCTCGATGATTGACGAGGCCCATTCGACAGGCGTGCTGGGAACTTGCGGACGAGGCTTGGCGGAACATTTTGCCTGCGGCCACCCCGATGTTACGCTTGGGACGCTCTCGAAGGCGCTCGGTTCGGAGGGGGCGTTTGTCTGCGGTTCGCGCGATTTGATTCGCTACCTGCGCAACAAGGCGCGGTCGTTCATTTTTTCCACAGCGCCGTCGCCCGCGGCAATGGCAGCCGCCGACGCGGCGCTATCGGTGCTTGAGAGCGACCCGTCGCGCGTGGACAAGCTTAGGCGAAATGCCGCGTTTTTCGTCGAGGAATTGCGTCGGCGAGGCGTTGTTGTCGAAACCGCTACGCCGATTGTGCCGGTTCCCGTTGGCGACGAACATCGCGCCCTCGCCGCCTCGCAGGCGCTTTGGGGACGGGGGATTCTCGTTCCGGCCATCCGCTATCCAACGGTAGCTCGCGGCGCGGCGCGTCTCCGTTGCGCGGTCTGCGCCGGGCATGATGTGGAAGAACTCGCCTTCGCCGCGCAAGCGATCGCCGAGGTTTTGCAAACAGTTTGAACAACAATTAATCGGAGGAAAGGAAATGAAATTCTACGGCAAGCTTTTTTTCAACGCGATTCTCGCCGGCGTATCGATTGGCGTGGCCGGAACCGTGTTTTTGAGGGTTCCCGAACCAATGCTCGGCAGTTGGCTTTTCGGATTCGGCCTGCTGACGATTGTCGTATTGGGCTTCAAGCTGTTCACTGGGGTAATCGGCTATTTGGGCGTGCAGGGACGCAACATGCCGCGCTACGCACTCGAGTGCGCAATCGTCTGGGCGGGCAATCTCGCGGGTACGGCCTTGACCGCAGCGTTGGTGCGCTCTTCGCGGATTTATCCCAGTTTCGCCGCGCGCGTCGAGGGTATGGTCGGCGAGAAGTTGGCGGATTGTGCAGGTTCGGTGTTTGTGCTTTCTCTCTTTTGCGGTTTGCTCATGTACATCGCCGTCGACACTTTCAAGAAGCGGGATGTCGAAGCACCCGTGCGCATGGCCGTACTCTTCTTGTGCGTAGTGGTGTTTATCTTGAGCGGTTTTGAACACTGCATTGCGAATATGTACTATTTCGCCGTCTCTGCGTCTTTCGCCAACAGCCATGCGTGGGCGTGGCTTGCACTTATGACGGCGGGCAATGCCGTTGGTGGGATGATTCTGCCGCTGGCGGATCTCGTGCGGAAATAGCCTTTCGCGGAGGGGAAATGGAAAAGGTCTATTTTGTTTCGGGCATCGATACGGGTGTCGGGAAGACGATTGCCACTGGCCTCATGGCCAGATTCCTGCGCGGGCGCGGGATCGACGCGATTACCGTCAAGATGGTACAAACCGGCAATGATGGTTTTTCCGAAGATATTGACGAACACCGTCGGATCTGCGGTCTCGGGAGCTTCCCTGAAGATGCGCTTGGCTACAGTGCGCCGCAGATTTTCCGTTTCCCCGCCTCGCCTGAACTGGCCGCGAGGCTCGAGGGGCGGCAAGTCGATACCCGTCGTATTCTCGAGGGAGTCGCCAAATGCGCCGAAGGACACGATACGGTGCTGGTTGAAGCGGCCGGGGGCCTGGCCGTCCCGCTGACTAAAGGCGTGTTGAGCATCGATTTCGCCGCCGCACAAGGCTGGCCGACGATACTTGTCACCTGCGGACGGCTCGGCTCGATCAATCATACGCTGCTGTCGCTCGAGGCAATTGTCGCACGCGGGATTCCCCTGGCTGGAGTCGTCTACAACTGGTGCGAAGGGGTTGATCCTACCATCGATGAGGATACTCCGGCGGCAATCCGCGATTGGCTTGACCGTCACGGTTGCGCGAGCCCTCTGGTGCGCATTCCGAAGTTCGACAGCACTTTGCAAGGCGTCGATTTCTCGCCTTTCTTCCTTCCGTGATTCGATAGGAGTACGCTTATGACGCCTTTGGAGTATGATCGGGCTTTTATTTGGCATCCATACGCCTCGCTGAAAGATCCTCCGCCGGTGCGTCTGGCCAAGTCGGCGCGGGGAGTTGAAATCGAGCTTTCCGATGGCAGGCGGATCGTGGATGCGGTGTCTTCCTGGTGGTGCGTGGCCCACGGACATAACCACCCCGCTATCGTCGAGGCCATTCAGCGCCAGTCGGAAAGGCTTTCCCATGTGATGTTCGGCGGCTTTACCCACGAGCCGGCGGTTGAACTGGCCGAGAAACTCGCTGCGATTGCTCCGGAAGGGCTCAACCGCGTGTTTTTCGCCGATTCTGGCTCGATATCAGTTGAAGTTGCCTGCAAGATGGCCGTTCAATACCATGTCGCGCGCGGCAACCCCGAACGCAACCGGATCGTGGCGCTCAAAGGCGGTTACCACGGGGATACTTCGCTGTGCATGGCACTCTCCGACCCCGATGGGATGCACACGCTTTTCAAGGGCGTAATGACGCGCCAGTTCTTCGCCGAGAAGCCTGCTTGCGGGTACGCCGAGGATTGGCGCGAGGAAGACATCGCCTCGCTCGCACAAGTTCTCGACGAGCACGAAGATGAAATCGCCGCGGTGATTTGCGAGCCGGTTTTCCAGGCGGCCAATGCGATGAACTTTTACAATTCGCGTTATCTGTCGCGGATGCGCGAACTCTGCGACGAACACGAAGTGCTATTGATCTTCGACGAAATTGCCGCCGGTTTCCACCGTACCGGCCCGCTATGGGCCCATTCCCGCAGCGGCATCAAACCTGATGTCATGACCGTCGGCAAGGCTTTAACTGGCGGACATATCACGTTAGCCGCTGTGCTTGCCAGCGAGGCTGTGGCCGAAACGATCTCCGCCGGACGTCCCGGCGCTTTTATGCACGGGCCAACCTATATGGCCAATCCTATCGCCTGCGCCGCA
>CALYTX010000019.1 GCA_945487985.1 uncultured Verrucomicrobiota bacterium
TCAGATGCCGAGGTCGGTCAAGACCGCGCCAGCGGTGTTGACTGACCGAGTACTTAAAATCTGCTCTGAGGTTTTGACAGGTTACGAAGGGTTTTGCTATCATAATGTAAGTTTTTTCCTAAAAGGAGTCAATCGGTTATGCGCTTGTGCATACTTTTCATATTATGCTCCTTGGGGGCGGTTGTCCGGACGGTGTTTGCGCAAACGCCGGTATTGGTTCTATGTCCGTACACGATTGCCGGGCGCGTGGTGAATTTCGATGGAATCGCCTTTGACGCGGACGATCAGATTACGCTTTATGTGCGCAATACGGCAGGAGCCGTTCTCGCAAAAACATCGGTTTTCGATCCTGGAAGTCCCACGGCATGGAATTATCGCATTGAAGTTCCAATGGCATCAGCGGCGGCCGATGGGTATGCGGTCTCGGGCGATATGCTGTTGCTCTCGGTAGTGGATGCCAAAGGGACGGTCTACGAAGGCTTTCTCCAAGGGGAGGATGCCGTTGCGCGGTCGGGCGGGACGGTCCATTTGCGATTGATGCTCGCGGAGGATGCCAATCGAAACGGCATTGCCGATCTTTACGAGAAGTCGAAGGAATATGATATGTATCTGAAGGGAATTGAAGGCGAAACATTCGATCCTACGAAGGATTACGACCGCGATGGAATCAGCAATTACAATGAGTATCTTGCCGGAACCGATCCTTTCGACACGAACGACTTCTTCCGCATCAGCGGCGTCACGAGTCTTACGAAGGCAACCGACAACAAGGAAATTCCGGACGACCTTATTGCGATCTCTTTTGAAGCGAATGCGGGGCGTACATATATTGTCAATGAGACGCCGTCCATTGACGGCGAAAAAATCAACTGGCAGCGCGGTGCCTTCCGCATGGATCTCAACAGTGCGGCAACGGTCGATCGTGTAACCAACGACAAGCAATCGTGGTCGATACGGACGATTTACTTGCTCAAGAATGGCCCTGCTCGTTTCTATCGGGTGGAAATGGAGGAATAATGATCCTGTTGCTCGCCGTTATTGCAGCCTGGACCAATACTGCCAAGCAAGTGGTATTGGCCACGCCCGTCGAGCTGCGCGGCGCCCGGGTGGTTATGAATTGCCGCGATGGGGGCGAGCGGGAGTATCCGCTATCCATTTTTCCGACCAATGAACAGCGGCGGATTAAAGCATCGTTGGGCGTTCGCGAGCTTCCTGCCGCGCTTGCCGAATTGCGCACGCTTTTCGCGTTCGAACTCAAGCGGGCAACCGAGCGGCATGCTGGCGGGGCGATGTCAGACGAAGACTTCGCCGCGAAAAGCGTCAAAGTTAATCTCGCCTGGCAAAAGGCTCTTAGCGATGCGAAACTCCCGCCGGACGAGATCGCCTATTGGAAAGGTCGCTTGAAATGAAGAGGTGCGGTTTGTTTGTTTCTTCCTGCTTGTTCTGCGCCGCGGCATTGGCTACCGGGGTGCGCATGAAGCACACCGTCACCTTGCAGCCTGGTTGGAATGCGTTTTTCCTGCCGGTTACGATGGCCGAACCAGCCGAGAAGGTTTTCGCCGAATGGCCGGTGGATACGGTCGGTTTTTACGACCAGAACGCATTTGCAAGGACGCAGCAGTTCAAGACGAGTGCGCAAGATTCCACGCAGGGCGCGGTTGACAGCGGCATGAAGATGTGGAAGCGCGACGGGCTCGGCTTCAGTTCGTTTCAGTTAGTGGCGGCCAATGGTGTGTATGTAACGGTCAACACCAATTGGACAGGTTTTACGGTCGATCTCTTTGGAGAACCCTCGGCCTATCGGATAACATGGCATGCGAGCGACGGCATAACGGCTCCCCTCAATTATATTGGCGTGTCGTCGTGGGCGCAAGCGCCCTTGTTGCCTGACGGATATCTCTCGGGACTCGATGTGAATTGGATCGAGCGGTATAGAATCCGCGGCGTCCCTACTGCCGCTGCGCCATCGCTCTCGGTCATAGGGCGCGATTCAATGGTCTCCGACGGCGGAGCGGTTGCGATGGATGCGACGAAGGTCAGCAATTGGAGTGGCGTTTTGAATGTTGAGCCAGTCAATGGAATTGATCTTGGCACGAATCTGAACATGGCGGCCGTTTCGATCCGAAACGACGCCGCCACGAATCGCATTGTCCGCATCCGGCTTGAGTCAAGCGCGGTCGATCCAGCCGGCGGAGCGGGCAATCTGGAATTGCCGTCCGTTAAATTCCTCGATACCGTCCGCCACGCCCAATGGCAGCAGAGTCTCGCCGAAACGCCTTACGAATGCGAACTCGTACCCGGCGAGACGCTGCGGTTGCAGCTTGCGGTAAACCGCGAAGAGGAGCGCTATCAGAGCAATCCCGGGCAGGAATACGGCGGGGTCATAGTCGTGGATGATGTTTCTTCCGCCGAGCCATCGTATTTCCGGACGGCGATTCCGTTTTCCGTTTGCTCGGACGGCGGAGTTTTCGAGCGGACGAAATGGCCGCGCGGATTATGGTCCGCCTCGATTCGGCTCGATAAGGTCGGGCGCATGATCGACGAGAGTGCGCCAGATGTGGAATATACGGATGAAATTAAGATCGAGCAGTATATGACTTATATCGAAGTTACGAATGCGGACAATCAAGTGATATGGGAGCATCGGGCGATTGACAAGACGATAACGAATCGCGTACCGATTCTGGCGGCGGCCGCTGTTCCGGTCGCCAAGCCGATGACGGTGCGGGCGTTGCTTCATGTCGATGGCGACGGGAAATTGCATCTGTTGCAACGCGCGCGTTTTGCAGGTCGCCGGTTGACGGCCGCGATTTTTCCGACGGATAACCCGATTCTTCCGGGGACGGGAGAATTTGGAAAGAACGCGAGCTTTGTCTGGAAAGTCGCGGAGGGATCGAAAGTGAATCCCTTCCGCCATGCTAAGCATCCCGACCATGACGGGAAGAATGCCGATTTTTCCGGACCTGCTCCGAGCGGTGACGATTACGCCAACTATCTTTCGACGGTGAAACCAGAGCTCTTTACGATTGAAAACGATTTGCGTCTACAGTGGGACGCGACGAACGCCGCATCCTGGGCCCCCGAGGAAACTCTTAAGGGGACATGCTGGTGGACGCTTAAGGGACTGCGGCGCGAAGGCGCGCTGGAGATGTCGGGAACATTCCAGATGAAAAGGCTTTCGACCGACGATTTAGAGGAGCTCAAAGAAGATTTTTAATGGAGGAAATTATCATGAAGAAACTCGGACTGTGGGCATTGATACTGATTGCAACATTGTTTGCGGGGCGGCTTTCGGCCGATCAGACCTATTCGTTTACGTATCAGGCTTGCTTGCGCGACGAGCATGGCAGCGTCATAACGAATTCCAGCGGCGTGGTCACCCGCAGCCATACGGTTATCTTGCGGATGTGGGACAAGCCGATGAACGGGACATTGCTGTGGGGGCGGAAGTATTCCATTTATACCGACGAGACGGGGCTTTTCAACCTGGAAGTTTCGGATGAAGGCGGCAGCGACATTGACGATAAGAAGAAGTACGAAACAATAGAGAAGGTCTTTGTGAACAATCAAGCCGGCGGCGTTTACATTGGCATTGAAGTCGAGGGATCCGCCGGAGAAATCGTCCCGCGTCAGCGTTTGTTCGCGGTACCTTTTGCGGCCGTTGCCAATGACGTGCGCCAGATTTCGGGCTCGATTGTCGCCGGCGGCGACATCAAGCTCGGCTCGTCCGGCAATGTGGTTATCCGTTCGAGCGGCATCGAGCAGAAGACGGGAACATCGACCTTTCAGGATGTGACCGTCAACGGCACGTTGAAAGTCAGCGGAAATCTGACCAGTACGGCGGGCGCGACCATCAACGGAACCTTGAGCGTAAAAGAAAATGTGGAAATCGCGAGCGGCAAAGCGCTGAAAGTCGGCGGGGTGGAAATGGTCACGGTTCCGGTCGGCGGCATCATCATTTGGACGAAGGACACGCTTCCGGACAATGAGCATTGGGCGATTTGCGACGGCTCGACCAAGAACGACGTCAAGACGCCCGACCTGCGTGCGCGTTTTGTCGTCGGCGTCAATCCGAGCGCTTCCGGTCGTTCTACCTACAGAAAGGATGATGTCGGCGGTGCGGATACGGTTACGCTCACTGAGGATCAAATGCCTTCCCATCGCCACTTTTATGTCGGAGACGACGAGTTGCAGAATATTGACAGCACCTACGATTGTTCGACCCAGAAATGCCCAACGGACAAGCCCTATGATGCGGATTCGAAGTTACGCGGCAATTCGGCTGTCTACAAGACCAGTGCAACAGGCGGAGGCCAGTCTCACGAGAACCGGCCGCCCTACTATGCGCTCTACTACATCATGCGCATCAAGTAATAGATCCGTAGAATCATTTGGAGACTGGCGATGTCGATTCGATTTCGAGAAATCCTCAGTATCGTGGCGATAGCGGCGATACAATTGGCGGGAGCGAGTGGCAAACCGGTCTATTCGCTTTCATCGCCGGGTGCGACACCGCTTTACGTGCCGATGCACGGCGAAGCGCTCGATCCCCAGTGTGAGGCGTGGGCGGTTACGAATGCATTCGTAGCGCTGGCGGCGGGTGCGTACGACCGCGATGCGTGCGAGGAGATGTTCGAGAGCGCGCGCGAGACCGATCCCGCCGCGCCCGTGCGCACGCTCGAGTCGGCCGTCGCCGGTTTCCCGGCCGAGCGTAATAAGCCGCTCTATTATCTTGGCGACAAGTTGCTCGCTCCTGATGGCGTCGATTGGGATGCAACCTATGAGGTGTTTACCAAAACGGAAGGCATTCAGGATAATTTTCTGTTCGACACCAAGAACAAGGCCGTCTACATTATTCGCGGCGAAACATCTCAGTTTTTCTGGGTGACGAGCGGTGTGGACGGCGTCCCAGTCACGAATTCATACGTCATCGTCGCTTCACCAGTTTCCGGCGAGCGTCCGAAAAACATTTTCTGGACGGATACGCGCTATGGCGGCCGCACGGTCGATTTGACGGGAAAGTTTGTGGAATTGTACGGTCCGTCCAACATCTTGACGAAGGTGATGGGCAAGGAATCGACGGGCGTGACCAACGGCGACCAGGAATCGTACCGCGAAGTCGTGCTCAGCGGATTGTACGTTGACGATGCGAGCGGCAGGAAAACGCTCTATGCCGCCGGCGAGTTGCAGGGTCAGGTGGTCATGGTTTATTATGATTCGGCAACGCGCGAACGCATTGTCGATGTTCAGACGATTGAGGTTTCCAGGCCGCAGACCGACATCCGCTATGCCACGGTCGGCGCGGAACTCAAGCCGTCGGGCCGTGGGTACAACATTGTGGGGCTGACGGCTTCGCCGACTCAGCTTGAAGAGTCGGACGGCGACGACAAAGGTCCGTATCTGTACCAGCACAAGGGGCTGTATTCGTATAGTCCGAAGAATGGTAGCGTGTTTGCGTTGCGTCCCACGGACGATACGACGCGCAACCAGACGCAGGTTTACTGGATGGAAGTCGACCGGCAAGGCGTTTCCTGGCCGTTTGAAGTCGATGAATATCTGGTCGGCTGGCCGGAAGACGCGGTCAAATTTCTGCGCAGCGATTTGCCGGCGATGCCAGGGCGCGGCATTCAGATTCCGGAGAATTATGCCGCGGAGATTATGAAGTGGCAGGAAGATCTCGGCGATGTCGTCAATCATGCGCGGGAAGTCGGTTCCGATGGCTTTGTGACTTATGGGCCCGGACGGTCGCTTTTGAAAATCACAGGCGATGACAACATTTGGTTTTTGCCGGTCGAATCGATTTTGCGGACGGATTCTTCGTGGTTCGATCTTTCGGTGGAAACGCTGGCGCGGGTCGGCACGCTCGTTGGGCTGCGCGGCGGGTCGGTTTCCGGATTGGCGGAGGGACGGAAGCTTGCGGTAGACGCGAGTATCCCCGGCTACATCTACGAGCCGCAGTCGAGTCCGGTCTGGAATCCTGAAATCTACAGCGAAAGCGGCACGGCTTCGGACGACTTTCCGTCGGTCATCTATCCTGTCACGGCCTCGCTCGATTCTTCGGTGACGAACCGAATGGAGGTTTGGTGGTCGAGCCGGGTTCAGTTGGAGGGCATGTCGCAATCGCTTACCGTTCCTGCATTGCCGCAGGTGTATCGGATCGATTGGCCGAAAACGGAAGAAGCCGCGCAAATTGTGTTGGCCTCTCAGCTTGGCAGTGCCGGCGTATCAATCTTTTGCGATGGCGCCTCGCTTGTGTTCGACAGTCCGTCGGCTTACGTCGAATTGCCGGCGCGGCGTTATTTCGGTGAAAAGGCCGGTGCAATCATGTTCTGGACGCGGCCTTTTGACGAGACGGCCGTCGGCAAGGACAGCGCGTTGCTGTCCTTCCGAGGTACGAATGGCGTCGAGTGCATCGCCCTGGATATCGTCGATAAGCAATTTGTCGCATCGATCGGCACGGAATGCTTAAAAATTGCGGGTGCGGATTGCGACGAATGGCGGTATGTGGCTCTTTCGTGGGACGAATCGAAGGTAGACTTTTTCGTGCAAGGCGGCGAAACGTCCGCAACCGAAACGATGCCCATGACCGACTCGATGAAGGAGATGCTTTCGTCGACATTCGGCGAGTGCAGAATCGGCGCGTCTGCTGCGGGCGGAAAGACCGCTGCGCCCATGCGCGTATTGGATCAAATCCAGACCTGGAATCGTTCGATGACGCTGGGGGAGGTCCGCAGCCATGCTGCGTTTTGGACGACGGGAAACGAATCCGGGCTGACCTTCTTCTTGCCCATCCTGCGCGATTCGGACGATCTTGTCGCGAATGGTTCGACAAACGACCGGCAAGTGCACGAGTTGGTTCTCGGAGCAACGCTGCGGGCGGTTGATTGCCTGAAAGACGAGCCTGGCGCGCCGCATGCCGCGAGCACCTATATCCAGTCCGATCATACCCCGATTCTTTACCGGCAGAACGACGCCACGCAAGTCGGTTTCAATCCGAACGAGGAGCATGCTTTCATCGAGACCAAAGACGAAGGGCATGTCGTTTGGGCGCTGCGGTCCGATCTGAATGATGCGGGTACGACGACGCATTCGCGTCCGGGCGTGCTCGTTTCCTACGACAAGGACGGAGTACGCAAGATGAAATATCTGCATGTCGTCCCGACGAACGAGTTGTATTCCGCCTTTGCCGACAGCTGCACGGTCGGCAGGCAGTTGCCCGGTCCGAAACCGTTGTTGATGTTCGACAATCCGTGGCTTGCCGAGACGTTCTGGGATTCACAGGCAAAACCGCCTTATCGCGACCGCAAGGGGCAGGTCTGGGCGCGTTGCGCAGGCGCGTTTGACATCTACATGTATTACGCCCAGCAAGAAACCTTCGATTGGCCGGAGGGGATTCCGGCGCCGAAAGTCGGCGAAGCGGTTCCGTGGCTTTCCTATCTCGACCGCACGAGCGGCAATCCGCAGCCGTGGCGGTGGACCGTGCAGTGGCCTGAAACGGCGCCTGAGCTGAAGATCGGGCAAACCCTCACGACGGCCGAGAATGGTCTTCCCGAGATGTGGAATGCCAGCTCGATGGCGATTGTGTATCCGGACGAGAATGTCGAGCAGGTGGCATTGCTGTCCGATCCGACGGTTGCCCGGTCGGCCGACCTGGGCTTCAAATCCACGCAACTTGCGAATATCGGACTGAAGACGGGCCCTGGCGAGAAGTTGCAGGAAAACAAAGGCTTATACTATTTCCAGGGCGTTCCGCCGTCGCTATCGCGTCGTTTGTACATTGATCCGACGACTGATCGGCTTGTTCTCAAAGGCGAGAAGGAGTCGAATTCGGGCGGGGTAGAGCTCATTCACATCAACATCCTTACGGCGGAAGATGTCGCATCGATCCAGTCGCTTGTAGAGGATTTCAGCGCCGCGAGCGAATACAAGCTCTTTGTGGCGGCGCTCGAGACGCTTGCCGCGCTTGGTCCGGCGCGTCCGACGACGGTTGGAGAAGGTCTTCGCAACGGCAAGGCGGAAACGGTTGCCGTCTATTCTGCACCCGACCACTATGCGCTCACGGCCATGGGTGCGACCAACTGGGTGGTTGCCATCGAGAATGATGCCACGAACGAGTTCTGCGCGGCGTCCAATCCGATTTCGATGCATGTGATGCGGGTTGTTCCCGAGTACTATGTCGGTCGGGTGGTCACGCGCGAAGATCCCCTGAACATGTTGTCGCAAATGCTCGATGTCCATTATTCCGCGACATTCGGGGGCAAGGCGGGCGATTACGTATTCGAATGGCGCAAAGCGTTGCCGTCATCGAATGGAACGGTGCCGACGGCCTTTGACGACGAAGCCGTCTACCAGTTGAAGTTCGACTTGAGCGAGAGCAAGGGACTGACCAGCTTCACGATTGGCGGGCAGGGCGATACGCTTGCGAACATGGTCAATACGTATTACGCCTGCCGTTATCGTGCCGCCGACACGAATTCGCCTGCGTATGCGACGATGGGCGAGAAATGGTCGGAGTGGTCCAATCCGCCGGCGCTTGCCGAAGGCTGGGTGCAGCGGGTTCTCAACAATGTCACGCCCTTTACCCAGCGCATGACCGACCTGTACAACAACGAAGCGGAAACGGCCGTCAGTTGGATGCAGCAAGCCGGCAAGCCCTACACCGGCGACGTGGCGCTCAATCAGGAAAATCTCACCTCGGTCGGTCTGATCGAGTTGTACCGGACGGTATTGAACAAGGCCGAATCGATGAGCCTTCTGCAAGGCGAGAACAACCACGCGGCGAATCAGCAGTTGCTGCTGGCGGTCGAGCGTCTGGCCGATTTGTACAAACTGCTGGGCGACGAGGCGTATGCCGATGCGGCCAACCCGACGATTGGCTTCGGCTCCAATTTCGGCGAAATCGAAGCGGGGCTGGGCATCGACTACGGTTCGGCGTCGTCTTCGCTCTTTGCCTTCGACAATCAGGTGCCGTCGCTGCTCGACGAGGAACTGTCGCTGTTGCGCGGCCGCTCCTGCGTCAATGCGCCCGGCAATACGATCGGGCCGTATTACAATCGACTTGTCTGGAATTTCACCAAAGGCATTACCGCCGGCGAAGTCGCGTATGCGGTCAACTACAACATTTCCGGCCATCAGGTCTCCACGATCGACGAAACGGTGGCGGCGGAGCTTTATCCGCAAGGACATGGCGATGCGTACGGGCATTATCTATCCGCCCTGCAAGGATGGTATCGGCTTTTGCGCAACCCCTATTTTAGCTGGGGCGAGCCGGCGATGGGCGAAATGAATATTGCCGACAATGTGGTCAATGTCGATTACTACGATGAGGCTAAATTTGCCGAAACGGCTGCGGCGCTGGCGAGGACGGCGGCGCGGACTGCCGAATTGACGGCGCTCAAAGCTTGGCGCGATACATCCGCCGACACGGTCGGGCGCGGCTATCTCGATTCGGATGCCGACAATGCTTTTGGCTATGGCGAATGGGCCAGTCGCGGCGCCTTTGGCGCGCTCTGCAACTGGGCGGTTGCCAACTCGCTGTTGCCAGAAGCGCAAAGTGCCGATGAGAATGGCGAACTCTATGCCGACCAAGGACTTTTGCATATCGATCGCGGGACGGTTTCAGGGATTGGCGAGCTGGTATCGGCCGTCGAGTCGATTCAGCAGACGGTCGATCGTCTCGATGCAGGGATGAACCCGCTCGGAATGGACGAAAATGCGATTGCGTTCGACCTTACGCCGCTCGGTTCGTCGGCGGACAGCACCCATTACGAGCAAATTCGCGAACGGGCCAAAGTTGCCTTCCGGAATGCCCGGAGCATTCTCGACCGCGCGCAGGAATACTCCAATCGGTTGCGGATGATCGAAGAATCGCGTGCCGGCATCGTCGACAATCTCGACGCGATGGAAGGGGATCTTACTGCCGAGCTGATTGCCATTTACGGGCGGCCTTATACGGACGACGTCGGTCCCGGCAAAACGTATCCCAGCGATTATTACGGACCCGATCTCTACCATTACATGTGGATGGATACGGCCGCATACGGGCTTACGTCCGTGGAGGATACGAAGGTTCAAACGAACATCTTTTTCAAGATCAACGGCTACCTCAAAAACGATGATGTCCAGGCGATTTCCCCAGATTCCGTTACCGTCGCTTCGTCGAATATTCTTAAGTATTCGCTCTCCGCGAACGGGCTGGTCGTCAAGCCCGACAACATCAAGGGCGAGCGCCCTGCGTCGGGCGAAATCCAGCTTGCGTATGCCGATTTCTTGAGCGCTTACAGTCTGTTCACCCGCTCGATTAGCGGCTACAATCTTCAGCGTGAGAACATGCAGGCGGAATGGAATTTGCTGCAAGCCCAGGCGAAGGCGGCGGCTGTCCTGAAGAAGACCAGCGACAAGGTCTATGGCAACAGCGGACTTGTGCAGTACATCAAACAAATTGCCATAGAGAAGGGGGTGCTTGTCGGCGTTGGCGCCTTTTTGCGTCAAACTGAAATAGGAATTGCCGCCAACGGACAGATTCAAGGCAATATCGGTTTGGCGACTACATTGGCCATTGATGGCGTGAAATCCGCCATAGTCGGTCCGCTTCTCATTGCAAATCTGGCTCTGCAAAGTTTGAAATGCGTGTTTGAAGGCGATCTCGCTAGGTTAGAGGAAGAGATATCCTTGCTCAACCGCGAAATGTCGTCGGCGAGCCAGACCTATTCGTATGTCGTCGGCCGGGTCGGCGGCTGGGAGAAACTCATTTCCTCGTCGCAGGGTGTCAATTCGTCCCTGGGTTCAGTTTCGACCGCACTGACGGCGTTGCAGTCTGCGCAGGAGAAGGTTTCGCAAGTTATCCAAAAGGGCAGAGGCATCATGGAAACGCGCGAACTGGTCCGTCAGCAAGCGGTCAACAACATTGCCAAGATGCGCTACAACGACACGTTTTTCCGGAAATTGCGCAATGAAGCGCTGACGAAGTACGAAAGCGCCTTCCGGATTGCCCAGATTTACGCCTTTTTGGCGGCGAAGGCGTATGCCTACGAGACGGGATCTTCGTTCGCTCCCGGTACGCCCGGCGAAGAATTGTTGCGTCAGATTGTCGGCGCCCGTTCGTTGGGCGAAGTCGACGGCGACGGCAATCCGATTGACGGCGGCGTCGGCGATTCGGGATTGGCGGGCGCGCTCGCGAAGCTCGATGCGAATTGGGCTACGGCGAAGACGCAGCTCGGCATCAACAATCCGCAATCGTACGCAAGCTGGTTCTCGCTCCGTCACGGTCTGTTCCGGATTCTGCCGAATGAATTGGGCGATAATGCTTGGCAGAAGGAACTGGCGAAATATTGGTGCGACGATATCCGAAACAATTCCGAATTCGTTCGCTACTGCCAGCCGTTTGTTTCGCAATTCGGTCTTGCGGACAGCGAGCCCGGCTTGATCATTCCATTTGAAACGACGATCGACTTTGCGAAGAATCTCTTCGGCAAGGATTTGGCTTTCGAGGATGCGCAATTCGATTCGTCTTGGTATGCGACGAAGATCAGTGCGGCCGGCGTCTGGTTCGAGGGGTACAACGAGAAGCGCGCGGGCTACACGGGCGCGAGTGCGTTTTCGACCACTCCGAACGTCTATCTTGTTCCCGTCGGCATTGACAAAATGCGCGAACCCGGCTCGGACGGAGAAACGGTTTCCGAATTCACGGTTGTCGACCAGACCGTTCCCGTGCCCCATGCGCTCAGCGCGGCCGAGGTTACGGAAGCCAATCGACTTCCGCTGTATACCGATGGCGAATTTGGCGGAGCCGATGCGGTTACGCGCATCCGCCGTCATCCGTCGTTCCGCGCCTATTTTGGTGACACGGGAGAACAACCGAACGATACGGCGCTGGATGCGATGCGGCTTACGGGGCGCAG
>CALYTX010000020.1 GCA_945487985.1 uncultured Verrucomicrobiota bacterium
CGCCATTGTAGTTATGCTGCTGCTATCAAATTCTTTGATTGAAGGTTTTTTCAATTCCAATTGCGTCGGTAAGGGAATCGTCGCCGTCCAACTCATCTCGTCGGTGATTATGTTCGCCACGCTCATCGGCAAAAGCAGGGAGTTGACGTTTGTCGAGTCGGCGGCGCGGCGGTTTATGCACGATTTTCTTTCTGGACGCGATGTTCTCGATTTCTATCTTTCACAGCGTCCTTCGGGAATGGCGGGCATCGAATACATCTACAAGGAAACTTGCGAGCGGCTGCTCAAGTTGCTCACCCCCGACGTGCGCTCGCTCCTGATTGGACGGCAACCCGGCAGCGACGGTTCCGCAGCATTGACCAAGCGGGAAATTGAATTAGTCAATGGAACTTGTATGCACAAGCTCGACGAAGAAGAAATCCGCGTGGAAGCGGGCATGACGATTATCGCGTCGGTGGTGACGCTTTCGCCGATGCTCGGTCTGCTCGGGACGGTATGGGGCGTATTGGACGCTTTCGCCGACATGGGTACGGCCGGCAGCGCCAATCTGGCAACGATTGCCCCGTCGATTTCCTCGGCGTTGCTCACGACGGTTGTCGGGTTGATCGTCGCCATACCCGGCGTATGTTTTTTCAATGCGCTCAATTCGCGCATTCGCATTATCATCAGCAATACCGAAGGCTTTGCCGACGAGCTTATGGGGCGGATTGCCTGTGAATTCCAAGGAAGGAGCGATTGACAATGCGTCATTTGCGCCGGCACTCTCGGTTGGGGCGCGAAAAGCCCAAGGCGGTCGTTGACATGACTTCGCTCATCGACCTTACCTTTTTGCTGTTGGTGACATTCATCGTAACGCTTCCCGCGCTTGAACAGGGTATTGAAATCAATCTGCCCGAGGCAAAGCATTTGCCGCCGCCCCCGAACAAGGACAACAAGGTCAACGACATCACCATTGACGCACAGAACAAGATTTTCCTCAATCGCAAGCCCGTAACTTTACAGGAGCTCGAGGCGGAACTGCGCGCGATGGTCGATCGCGATCCAGAAGTTCCTGTGCTCGTGCGCGGCGACGATTCGCTCGACTACGGCAGCGGCATGGATGTTGTCAAAGTGGTCTACAAGTGCAAGGCCTACAAGATGGCACTGGTGACGGTAGAGAAATAGAAAGCGCGCAGGAATGTATATCGACGCGGAAGAGTGTCCGAAAGTTCAAGGTCCGGCGAACTACCTCGTCGCAGCGATTTTGCACATCGCGCTTTTCGCGGCGTTCTACTTCATTGGCACGTTCCACAAAGATGACGGCGAAACGCATATTCCGCTCGATCTTACATTGGTTGTGCACGAGAATCTCGACGGCGTCGAGAACGAGCCGCCGCCGAAGGAAGAGCCGGTTGCGCCAATTCCGGAGCCGAAGGAGGAACCGCCTCCGCCCCCGACAGAAAGCGACCGTCAGGTCGAGGCGGTGGCGACGGTCGAAGCACCCGAAACCAACAAGGTCGAGACGGTCAAAACTCCAGATCCTCCCGTGCCGCGTCCCCCGGAAAAAACCGCCGAGGAGCTTCGCCAAGAGCGCATAGCCAGAATGCGCAGCGAGGCGAAGGATGTCAAGAATCCGTTTGCCAAAAATCCGCGCACATTTGACAACGGCCGCACCGAGCGTCGCGTTCTCAGCGAGGCGGAAATCAATCAGCGCCTTAACGCCGGCTATCGCCCCGGCGCCTACAACGGCGATTTGGACGCGAGTGACGAAGCGCGTTGCCAGGCGTTGATTCGCGCGGCGATAGAGGAGCGATGGAATCGGATGCAGCCGCAGATCGGCCGGGAAGGGACGGTCTTGATTGAAATCAGACTGGGCGCGGGCGGGAAGGTTGCCTCGGTGAGGCTGTCGGGATCGTGCGGCGATGGCGTATCCGACGCTGCGGCGATGAGCGTAGTTTCCGCCGTGCGCGCAATTCGAGGGCTCAGTGCTGATTTCATCCGCCGTTACAGTTCCAAACCACTGACAATTTCCTACCGCGTAAAATCGTCCCGATGATGATTTCGAGTCTGTTTCCGCTACTATTCGGTGCTGCGCTCGCTCTCGACGGCGTAGTCGGGGGCGATCTCTGCGCGCGAGCTTCTCTGGATTCAAATAATGTCCGCCTTGGAGATCCGCTCACGCTGGCGATTGATTTCACTGGCACGGCCGATCTAGAGAACATCCATCCGCCTGCCATTTCGCGTGCGGTCGATTCTGCGCTTTGGAAGGTGGGCGACAAGAGCGCCAAGACCGATACTTCCCGCGGCGGTTCCTATCGGCGGCTGACATACCGGGTGCGTCCGCTTGCGGAAGGAGTAATCGTCTTCCCGGCGCTCGAGTTTTCGTACCTCGACGGCAATGGAGGCGAGCGGACGGTTTCGACCCGACCGATTCCAGTTCGCGTGAAAGCGTCGGCTCAGGCGGCGCTCGCCGGACTCGAGCGTCTCGACGATAATCTTCCCATGCCCGACGGCATCGTTGTTAAACTTTCCGCCAATGTCAATGAAGATGAACTGTTTCGCTGGAAGAAGGCCTGTCGCAAGCCGACAGCGGAGTCGTTTGCCCGTTTCAGCTACCCCGAGGCGCGGCTCAACGAGGCGGCTGCGCTTATTCTCGAGGGAAAATGGTCCGAGGCCCTTTCGATCTACCGTGCACTTGAGTGGCGAATCGGCCAGACGCCGACCATCGAGCGCGGCATTGTCGCGGCGCTCGCGCGAAAGCACGAAAGCGCCGCAGTCGAGTTGCCGGCGTGGCGGCAGGCGTTCAGGCCGTATCTCAGATATACGTGGAAAGGGCGTTTGACGTGGGCACTATTCGTGCTTGCCGGCGCGGTGCTCGTTTTCCGTCTTTGTGGTCGGGCGATACGCGCGATGGCGGCCGTGATGGCTGCGCTGTTGCCTTTTGCCGCTGTTTCGCAGGGTCTTGATCCGTTTGCGGAAATGGATCGTATGATGCAGCAGGCGTTCGGCAACATGCGCTCAGCGATGGGTGTTTCGTTTGATGAAGAAGAATCGCCAGTGGAGATTAAAGCCGCGATTGAGACGAGCAAGCGACAGATTTCGGTGGGGGAGCCCTTTGAAATCGTGGCGAGCGTCGAGCTGCCAAAAACTCACACCGTCGACAATCTCAGTCTTTCGATCGACAGAGCCATTCCCGGATTGCAAGTGCTTGGCCGCCAGCAAAATCTCACCAACGGCGTTTCGGACAATCCCTCCAACGTCGTGCGGCGCTTTTCGATTCCTCTTCGCGGCGATGCCCCGTTCCGCTCGCGGGTGGTCTTTACGCTTTCGGGGATGGTCAACGGCAGAAGGGTGCTCGACGGGCGCCGGCGTGGCTCGGTGATGTTCTCCCGGTCGTTCTCCGTGTGCGCCCCAGCCGTCGAGATCGATATCAAGGCGCTGCCGACGGCTGGTCAGATGCCGGATTTCGCCGGAATCGTCGGTAGTAATTTCAAGTTTGTTCAGAGTGTGGATCGCAATCGAGTGGAAACCAACGATGTGGTTGCGGTGACATGCGTACTCGAAGCGCCGGGGGCCTATGTTCCATTCGATGCCATCCCGGATGAGATTTCGCGCGCGAATGGACGCTATGTGATGCGAACATATTTCGTCGCCGACGGTTCGGCGCAAACTCCGCCTGTGTCGCTGGCTTATTACGATCCGTTGCGCAAGCAGTTTCTTCGTGCCGTTGCCAAGGGCGTGCAAATGCATTATTGCCAGACAGGCGAGGACGCATCCGCCGGCGAGATTGTGGCCGTCGATGCCTCCGGGGGCGTTGGCAGCACGCTTCAGCTCCGTTTCGCACCTTCCGCCGATGCGCCGGCGATTGGCGTCACCTCTGTGCCGGCTAACGAACTGAAGGTGTTGGAGGAATACCGCGATTGGGCGCGAGTCGACGATTCTGTCCGCGCCGGATGGATTCGCAAGGAGGAGCTCGGGATATGAACGCAGAGCGTATTTTTCTCTCTCCCCCTTTTGCTGGCGATGCCGAACGCCGCGCCGTGATGGCGGCCTTCGATTCGAAATATCTCGCCCCCACCGGGCCGATGGTCGACGAGTTTGAGCGGCGACTGGCAGCACTTTCGGGCAGACGTCACGCCGTGGCGCTTTCGAGCGCGACGGCAGCGATAGATTTGCTGATGGCGGAATTCGGCGTGGATTGTTCGTGGACAATCGTCGCGCCGACCTTGACATTTATCGCCACGGTCGGTCCGGCATTTCATCGTGGCGCGCGGACGGTTTTCATTGATTGTGACGAGACCGGCAATATGGATGTCACGCTTCTCGGCGAGGCGCTCGCCGAACTGAAGCGCGAACTCGCAGGTGCCTTCAAGGTTGTCGTCGTTGGCGTCGATCTCTACGGGCGTTGCTGCGACTATGAAGCCATCGAAGAGCTTTGCCGGCGGTTTGGGGCGCTGTTTGTGGTTGATGCGGCCGAGGCGCTCGGTGCCACGCGAAACGGGCGGCCTGCAGGTAGTGCGGGCGTGGCGGGCGTGTATTCCTTCAACGGCAACAAAATAATCACCACTTCCGGCGGCGGGGCGATTGTCACCGACGATGGCGCATTGGCGGCGAGGGCGCGCAAGCGCAGTCAGCAAAGCCGCGAGCCACGGCCATGGTACGAACACCGAGAAGTCGGCTACAACTATCGTCTTAGCAATTTGCTCGCCGCCATGGGCATTGCCCAGCTCGACCGGCTCGACTGGATTCTTGCCCGGCGTCGGGAGCATGCAGATCGATATCGCCAGCGGCTGCGGCTTCTTCCCAAGGTAGAGGGGGAGAACCACTGGCTTTCGATTGCGCTGTGCGCTTCGCGCCGGGAACGTGACGAACTGCTTGAGCGTTTTGCGCGCGCCAACATTGAGGCGCGAGCGGTTTGGAAGCCGCTCCATTTACAGCCGGTGTTCAACGGCGCACGTACATACGGCGGCAAAGTGGCCGAGCGGCTATTCCGCCGCGGATTGTGCCTTCCATCAGGCACGGGGCTTTCGGAAAATGATTTCCAACGTATTTTCAAAGTGGTATAATATCAATATGAATTTTTCAAAATTGGTTTTCGTTTTTGCACTTGCCGCGCTCGCCGGGTGTAGCGGTTTGCCGCGCAATTCACTGCCGGAGGGTGCCGCCATATCGTCCACGCCGCGTATTCGCGTCACGCCGCAGAACGGAGTCTGGGATGATGAATACGCCAGCACCAGTGACGAGCGCGGGTGTTCATTCGAGTTCTCGCTCTCCCGCTACAGCGACGGCATCGTTGTTTCCGCGGTGGTGTTCGACGACAAACTCGTTACCGACGATTGCCGTCCGGGGGCGGTTTCGTGTCCGAGTTGGGACGACGATAATCTGGAGGTTTTCTTCGATGGTAACTACGACAAGTCGTTGGACGCGCGTGCCGGCGACGGGCTGAAGTACGGTGGCGAATTTACGTTGGTGGCCAACGGCGCGGCGCAGAGCGATTTCTCGGGGCTGCCGAAATCGTTCGGCCGGGCCTGGCGCGGAAACGTCCGTCCCGAGCGTCAGGCCGATGGCAGTTGGCGCATCTATTACGATTTGTTCTTCACATGGGCTTGCCTTGGGCGCACGCACGCGCCTGCCGATGACGAAGATCTCGCCTTCGGATTCAATATCTGCATTCATGATGATGACGACGGCGGACGCAACGATTACGCTCTTTACTGGAAAGGCAATCCCGCCAGACCCTACCGCGATGAAAGCAAATTTGGCGACATAGTGCTCAAAGGGAGGAAATGCAAATGAAATACCGTGCTGTCGGAGCCATTCTGGCCGCCGTCGCGCTTGCAGGGTGCAAGCCGGAAGCGGAGCGCTTTGGTTATAAGGGCGTAGATCTTGACGAAGGCGAAATGGAGTTTTTTACGACTGGCGGAGGATGCACGAATTACGTGCCCTCGCGCGTAATCAACGTCTACGAGAAATACGAATTCACCGCCGACGAACTGCGTCTGATTGAATCCTCCGGCGTTTCCTTTCCGAGCGAGACATTCGTCGCGCTTCCAGAGGGCTATCGCGCCGCGGAAACGGGTCCGTGGTTCACCACCTACGAGAAGGACGGCGAGCTTTTCGGCGCTAAAGGCAAGTTCATCTTCATCGCCCATCGCAACGACGACGGGAAATTCCTGACGGCTGAATCTTCGTTCTCTACCTATTGGCCAGATAAAGCTGCCGCGCTCGCAGCGCTCGTTGCGCTCAAGGATAAGATTGCCGTCGGTTTTGCTCCAAAGAAAATCTACGATTTCGAAGATTGCTTCGTGGCCGAATATGTTCGTCTGCGTGTTTTGGGAATCGTTGGGCAGAAGGCCGACGGAGTGTGGACATGCATGCTTTGCATCCAAGACAAATGCCGTACCGGATGCGGCAGCTGGGAGCCGTATGAGGAGCAGCAGTCGCGTCTGAATCGGGAAAACTACCGCAAGGCAATGGCGAAATGGCGCGAACAGGCAACGGGAGTGCTATCGGCTAACCACGAGGCAGTAGAGAAACTACGCCTCGCGGCGGGCATCAGAGGATTTGGCGCGGATGCGGAATCGCGCTGGATAGTATCTCAAGATTGCCGAGCGTATCAGATTTCGATCTGCGGCGAGCGGACCGTGCCGCCGGAGGCTGATACTGATGCAGATGCGTTCTTCGCGGCACTTTGGCGCGATCTATCCGCCGAGATAAAACTCGCCACCGGAATCGATTTCCCTGACGCACCGGGCAAAAGCGACGAGGAGAATGGATGGCTAATCGGCGAGGCGTTCGCCGCAAGCGATATTTACGAGGCCCGTGCAGCGCTTTTCGTCCCGAAGACTGTGAGCAATGGTGAATCCGGCTCAACCGTTGAATCCGGCTCAACCGAGGAGCGGCCGGTCGCTCAATGGCAGATTCTCTGTGGCGAAAAACTCCAAAAAGGTTTTGTCCTTCCCGAGCGTCCGCTTCCAGTACAGTGAAGACTTTAATTGCAGGTTATGGCCGCAGCGGCAAGGCGGTCGAGGCGCTGATTGCGGCGCAAGGAGGCGAGTGCACCGTGCTCGACGGCGTAGGAATGATTGTCGCCAGCCCTGGAATCCGCGTGGTGAGCGAACTTGAGTTCGGTGTTGGCGTATTGCGCGAGCGCGGCGTAAAGATGCTTGCAGTTACCGGTTCAAAGGGCAAATCGAGCGTGGTGAAGCTGTTGGCCGAAGCGCTTACCATGGCTGGACATCCCGCGCAGGCATGCGGCAACTACGGCTTGCCGGTCAGCGCGCTCGCAAACAGTCCTTCGCTGCCGGAGTGGGCGGTGGTAGAGGTAAGTTCGTTTCAGCTTGAAACCACCAACCTACCGCCGGATACTTTTCGCGCTGCCGCCGTTCTCAATCTGCAGGAAGACCATCTCGACCGGCACGGTTCGGTAGCCGTCTATCATGCACTCAAGCGCAAACTGTTGGCGATGGCCGGAATTTCCGTCGACATGAGCGCTTCCCCTGTGCAGCTTCGCAGGTTGTTCCCTGATATCGACGGCTTTGCGCCGTTGTTCGCCGGCTCTTATTTCGACAACGAAATTCTCGCGGCCAATGCGCTGGCGGCTTGCTTGCTGCTCGAAGCGGCCGGAATCGACCGCGATGGCATGGCCCGGGCCTTTGCCGCGTTCAAACCGCTTCCGCACCGTATGAATCTTGTTGGCGAGTATGGCCAGGTTAGGTACATCGACGATTCAAAGGCTACATCGCTGGCTGCGCTCGCTGCGGCGGTGAAGATGACCCCTGCGCCAATCCGTTTGATTGCCGGCGGTTTACCCAAAGGCGACGATCCAGAATCTGTCGCCAGACTATTGACTAATCGGGTCAAAAAAGTGTATCTTATAGGGCAGAGCGCGGAGAGTTTTGCCGCGGCCTGGGAAGCTTCCGTCGAATGCGAAATTTCGCGGACGCTGGAGGCGGCTGTGGCGGCGGTTAAGCGCGATGCGAAGCCTGGTGAAACAGTACTGCTTTCTCCAGGAACAGCAAGTTTTGATCAATTTAAGAACTTCGAGGAGCGCGGGGAGGTCTTCGCGTCACTCGTCAAACAAGAAGGATAAAGAGAAATGATGAACAAAGTCGGGTTGGTGCTTGGCGTCGCGGCGATTGCGACGCTTGCTGGGTGCAAGGATCCCAATTACAAGAGCAAGCGCGTTAAGATTCAAGACGAGCCTAAGATTGCCGTGCCGGATGATTCCTCTCCGAAAACGGTCAAGCCCGTCGAAGCGGCTAAGCCCGTCGAAGAGGTCAAGGTCGTCGAGGAGGTCAAGGTCGTCGAGGAAGTTTCGCAACCTACCCCTCCACCGCACACGAAGCGTCCGCTTCCGCCCCCGGCGGACGATGTCAAACCGGCTGAACCGGCAGTTACTACTACGACTTATATCGTCCAGCGTGGCGATTACCTTGCCAAGATTTCGCGGCGTTTTAATGTAACCATCGCCTCTATCAAGAAGACGAATCCTTCTATCAAGAACGATGTGGTCAAGCTCGGTCAGAAGTTGCAGATTCCTGGTAAGCACGAAATAGGCGAACAGAAGGTTCCTGCCGGCGCAATCGCGGTGCCGGCGCAGCCGCGCAAACCGGCCAAGGCTGAGTACAAGCCGTATGACGGCCCCACAGGAATCTACGAAGTGCAGAAGGGCGATACGCTCGGCAAAATCGCTTATTCCAATGGGATCAATATTCGTCAGCTCAAAGAGTTGAACGCGCTTTCGGACAACAATATCCGCATTGGTCAGAAGCTCAAGATTCCTGCGGCTGCGGTAAAAGCGCAGCAGAAGGATGCGAAGAGCGATGCGAAGGCGGCTGAAGCCAAAGCCCAGCCGACGGACGCTGCGACCCCGGTGATCACGGCGAAGGTCGAGGAAGCGCCTTCTGCGCCCATTGAAAATGTCGAGTCGACTACCCCGGAAGCATCCACTCCGGTGACGGACGAATCCTCCGCCGATGTCCAGCCTGGCGAGGGCATTTCCCATGTCGTTCAGGAAGGTGAAGATATTACCGGGCTCGCCATCAAGTTTTCCACCGATCCGGCGAGCATTCGTCAGCTCAACAACTTGAATGAAACCGACGAGCAGCTCACTCCCGGCCAGATAATCAAGATTCCTGCTGGAGAATAGCATCCGTTTCCGGTGCGTACTTCAGCGCGATTCTTTTTAGGCCTGGTTGTCGCGGCACTCGTGGCGCTGGGCCTTGTTGTTCTTCTGAGCGCGAGCCAGCCGGCGTCGCGTCAGGCTTTGCGATATTCGCGCAACAAGGCCGTCGAAGCACTTTCCGCGTCGCTCGCGCATGCGCAGGCGCGAATGCAGCGAGCAGCGCCGGAAGAATATGAATCGACCCGGCTGGAGGTGAGCCGGCTTGAGAAGGAATTGCTCTCGCTCAAGGCGCGTCCGCTTTCCCCGTATTTCTTCTGGAAGAAGCAGCTTGTTTTCTGTCTGATCGGGTTGGTGCTGGCGGTCCTGGTGGCGCGATTCGACTATCATCGTTGGCGGGACTGGAATCTGGCGACGGTCTTGTTTGTCTTTGAAATCGCTTTGTTGCTGGCGGTGTTCTTTTTCCCCGAACACAAGGGCTCTCGCCGGTGGATTTCGCTTGGGTTCGCCGATTTGCAGCCGAGCGAGTTTGCAAAAATCGTCGTCGTACTCGTGTTGTCGGTGTGGATGGACAAGGCTAGCTGGCGGGTCGAGCGCTTTGTCCGCGGTGCGGTGATGCCTGCACTCATAATTGCGGCGCTTATTGTGCCGATTCTCTTTGAACCGGATTTTGGTTCAAGTATGGTTATTGCGCTTGCTGGTGGATTGGTGATGATAGTGGCTGGCACACGCTGGCGCTATATAGTCCCGATGGGAATCTTTGGCATGCTGGCGATTGCTACGCTAATTTTGTCCAATCCCAACCGGCGAGAACGGCTGTTCGTTCAGTACGGGCATCTGCTCGACTCTAATGGCAATGCGGCTACGACCCAATCTGTCCCGCCGTCAGGCAATTCTGCTGGCGTCCGTTCCTCCTCATCTGGTCATGTCCGCGACGACGGCTATCAGGTGCGGCAGTCGCTGCTGGCGATTCAGCGCGGCGGTGTCAGCGGGGTTGGGCTTTACAAGTCAATGCAAAAAGAACGCTATCTTCCCGAGAATCACACCGATTTTATTTTTGCCATCGGCGCAGAAGAGCTCGGCGTATTCCTTTCGGTGGGGACAATTGCGTTGTTTCTCGTCTTTTTCGCTTTGTCGGTTGTCATTGCGCGCAACTCGGAAGATCGGCTGGGACGGTTTATCGCCCTGGGGTCGGGATTTATCATCACCTTTCAGGCCTTCTTCAATCTCGGCGTCATTACTGGAATCTATCCGACCAAGGGAATGGCTTTGCCGTTTTTCAGCTACGGCGGCACGAGTATGCTGAGTAGTTTCATTGTCGTGGGGTTGATTTTCTCGGTCGCCAACTACGGCTGCAAAAGCCGCGGTCGCCAGTTCCCCGCCAAATTGCTGATGCGCGGGAGAGGCTGATGACTGCGGAAAAGACCATGCCGAAGGTTTATTCGGTTTCAGAACTTGTAGTACTTGTCCGCTCGGTGCTTGAAGGGTCTTTCCCGATGGTCGATATGGAAGGCGAGGTGAGCGATTTCAAGCCTTATCCGAGCGGACACGTCTATTTTACGCTTAAGGATTCCAGTAATCAGATTTCCGCCGTGATGTTCAAGAGCGCGTTCGCCGCTTGTGATTGCCGCGGACAGATTGCCAACGGCGTGCGGCTCAAGGTGCGCGGTTCGGTGACGGTCGGTCCGCGCAGTCGCTGTCAGATTGTTGTGCGCCGCGCTCGCCTGCAGGGCGAGGGTGGATTGATGCGCAAGTTTCTCGAACTCAAGGCTAAACTCGAGAGCGAGGGCTTGTTCGACAGTGCGCGCAAGCGTCCGCTGCCGTTTCTGCCGCGACGCATAGGCGTGGTTACCAGCATGGCCGGAGCGGTGGTGCATGATATCTGCCGTGTGTTGATGCGTCGGTTTCCTGCGTTGGAAATTCGATTGTTTCCTGCAAAAGTGCAAGGTGCGGATGCTCCCGCCACGCTTATCGCTGGCATTGAGTATTTCAACAGTCCCCCTGATGGTTGGCTGGCCGATTTGATGATTGTCGGCCGCGGCGGAGGTAGCTTTGAGGATCTTTTCTGTTTCAACGACGAAGCGCTTGTGCGCGCCATTGCCGCCTCGCGAATTCCGGTTGTTTCGGCCGTCGGCCACGAAACCGATTTCACATTGGCCGATTTCGCCAGCGACTTGCGCGCGGGGACGCCTTCAATGGCCGCCGAGCTGGCCGTGCCAGAGCTGACGGGCCTCCTGCATCAATTGGACGAATTGCTCTCGATGGCTGTCTCGTCCCTGCGCGGCAGATACGAGCATTGCGCCGAACGCGTCGATATGCTCGGCGAGATGTTGTCATCGGAACTGGAATTTTCGTGGCATCGCGCCGAGGCCAAGGTTGAGAAGCTTTCGTCCAACCTTGAGTTGTTGTCGCCTTATGCCGTGCTCGAGCGCGGCTATTCGCTAACGACGGACGCCGACGGATTGGTAGTGTTTGATGCCGGCTCGGTCAAGTCGGGCGAGAAGCTCCATACGCGTTTCGCTTCTGGTTCGATAGATTCCGTTGTCGTATGATGGAGGAGAGTCGGTGCAAGCGGCCGGCAGGATTTTTCCAATCGTCCCGATGCGTACTCGGTCAGTCAACACCGCGCAGCGGTGTTGACTGACCGAGTACACC
>CALYTX010000021.1 GCA_945487985.1 uncultured Verrucomicrobiota bacterium
CCCGGCTCGAAAGCCTTGCGTGCATCAATTCAAAAAAGTGGGATAAGGGTGCCTCCTGGACGCGGCGAATTCAAGCAAGCCACGCTACCGGCGGCGCCAAGCGCGTAGATTCTTAAGCGAACCTGGCATAAGCGACAGGGCAATCAAACCATAAATCGACGCACCGGCGATGACCAGACCGAAAAGTGAAAGAATCGGACCAGCCCGGCGGCCGAAGCGCGCAAAGAAGTCCGCCGAAACCGGACGCATCCAGGCGAGCGCGGCGGCCATAACCGCGGCGGCGATTACAATTCGGAATATGACCGGCAGCGCGGCGGACAAACCGATTGAACCGTTTTTTCTTCGCGCGGCGACAATCAGCATCGCGCACCCGGCAAAGGCGCAGAACACCGTCGAGCCCGCCAGCCCCACATGGCGCCATTCAACCGGCAGTAGCCACACTGCGAGCACGTTCAAAACGGCGTTGATGACGACCGTGGCGGTCGAGACGACCAGCGGCGTTTTCATATCGTTCTGAGCCTGGAACCACGGCACCAACGACTTCTGCAGTCCGAAAAACCCCAGCCCCAACGAATAGACGGCAAGCGCACGCGAAACGCGAACGGTAGCCAACGCATCAAAATCGCCGCCCTCGTAGATGACGGCGGTAATCTCGGGCGCGAGCACGAACAATCCTGCGGCGGCTGGCAGCATCAACAGCATCAACGAACCCACGCATGACGAAAGCACGCTGCGCGCGCCAGCAATATCGCGCTTTGCAAAAAAACCGGCAAAGGTAGGCAAAAGCACAGTGCCAAACGCCACACCGACGATTCCCAACGGCAAATCCATCAGCCGTTCGGCGTAGCCGATTACGCCAGCCGCCCAAGGGCTGGCAATCTGGGCGAGAAACTGGTCGAGCATGTAATTGATCTGGATAGCCCCGGCGCCAACGGCGGCGATGCCGACATTGCGCCACACAAGCCGCACCTTCGCATCGGCCCAGCCTGAAAAGCTCAACCTCGGATGGACGCCGGCCTTGCCCATGCACCAAAGCATAAACACCATCTGCAATGCGCCGGCAATGAGAATTGCCATCGCCACGCGATGGATGCGCTGATCGAGCCGCAGCCCGGGATTGAACGCGATCCATAGCAGCATGCCTATCCAGACGATATTCATCAGGCACGGCATGAAGCTTGATGCCTTGAATCGACCCAGCGCGTTAAGCACACCCATGCCGAAAGCGGCCGCGCAGATGAAAATCATGTAGGGCAAGAGCGTCTTCACGAGCCGGATGGTGAGCAGAAACCGCCGCGAACCCTCGTCTGCGAGGTCGAGCGCATCGCGGCAGCAAACTACTATTTCGAGCCCGCCTATGCACAGCAGCACTATCGATCCGAGCATCAGCAGCGCCATCGTCATCACCGCGCGCGCGAGCCGGGCGGCCTTGACGAGCGACTCGGATTCAACTTCGCTCTTGAACACCGGCACAAACGCGGCAGTGAGCGCCCCTTCTCCAAAAAGCTTGCGCGCCATATTGGGAATGGCGAAGGCGAGTGTAAAGGCGCTTTGCTCCATGCCAGCGCCGATAAGCCGCGACTGGAACATTTCGCGAACCAGCCCCAGCACCCGCGAGAGCGCAGTAAACGCCCCGACGGTGAATACATGCGAGATTATTCCTTTGCCACCGGCCATATCAAGAACGGAAACAGATGCGGTTGATGATTTCGCGGAAGCTTTCGCCGCCCTTGAGAATCTCGATGGCAATCCGCAAGTAGAGGCAGCGCACGGGGGAAGTCTCAAGCCGTGGGAAGCGTACGGCATCCTTCTCAGTGGTGACAAGCGCGTCCGCCCCCATATCGGCCGTACGATTGAGCGCGTAGAGGATTTCCGAAGAATCGTAGCGGTGGTGATCAGCGTAGCGCTCGCACCAGACGACCTTGGCTCCAAGATGGCGCAGAGAATTCTCAAACCCCTTCGGCGAAGCGATACCCGAGAGCGTGCATACCGTCTTTCCCTCAAGCCAGGAGAGCGGAAATTCCTCGCGGCTCCAGACATCTTTGAGCGACTTGGGCTGGTGGGTGCACTCGACAATCTCGGCAGTGCGGTTGTATTTGCGAATCTCTTCGACCACCCGCCCCGTATCCCCACGGCATTTAGTCAGGAAGATGATATCGGCGCGCTTGAGATGGCGCACGGGCTCGCGCAGGATGCCGCGCGGCAGCAGATTGCCGTTGCCGAAAGGATTGGTTGAATCGACGAGCACAACTTCGATTGAATGCTTGAGTTTCTGGTACTGGAAACCATCGTCGAGAATAATCGTATCGCACCCGAGGCGCTTGATCGCGTAGCGTCCAGCCTTGACGCGGTCGCGGTCGACAACAACGGCGACGCCGGGCAGATTGGCGGCGAGCATGTAAGGCTCGTCGCCACCCATGGCCGAATCGAGCAGCACGCGTTTGCCGTCGGAAACGACCAGCGGAGGACTAATAACCTGGGTGAACATACGATGCCACCACGGCGCCTCTTTGCGCCGATAGCCTCGCGAAAGGATGGCGACCTTGCGTCCTTCGGCGGCCAGCGTGCGCGCGAAAATCTCGGTCACTGGGGTTTTGCCAGTCCCCCCGGCAGTGACATTGCCGATGGAAATAACCTGGATGCCCAGCGGATGGCGACGCATCAGCCCGGCGCGATAGAGAAAATAGCGCAAAGCCACGATGGCGGCGAAGATGCAGCTTATTCCCTTCAGCACCGCCAGCAACAGCCCGATTCCCCAGGAATGTCCCTGGTCAGCTCCTTTTTCCTGGATCAGCTTGACGAGTTGGTTCTCGATCCGCTCGATGCCGCTCTGACGGGCCTTGCGCATCAGAAGGCCGATCCGCTTCCAGGACCCAGAGCGCGCAAATACACATACACGCCGAAGCGCCAGTCGTCATCGGCTCTGGAACCGTCGATGCGGCTGTAGTCGTTTTCGTAGGAAAGCGAGAAACGCAATCCGAGGCAGTCGGTACGGATGTCGAACCAGCTACCCACCTCATCCACCTCGCCCTCGCGGCAGTCCCAACGCACGAACGGCCCCCACGCAAGCGCGTCGCAGAACTCGTGCTCGACACCTATCTCGAAAAAGCCGAACTTCGCCCAATTGAAATCTTCGTTGCGTACCACCGCGGGATTGTGCGGGGCGGAAGAGAAATCCCAGGCGCGATGGTCGCGACTGGCATATGTCACATAATAAGAAAGATTCTTCTCCACCTGCTGGCGCCAGGCAATATCGGCATATGCGAGCGCATCATCCTGACAATCATATTCTATGCGGGCCGAAAGCGACGCATCCTCGTCAACGAACCAGCGCGCCCGCATGCCGGGGACGACAGTGCCGGCGCGACGTCCGTAGTTCGGATCCGCTGGGTCGCTCGCCAGACGGTGGTAGCGGCCGCCGCCGGTCCAGGATGTGTCGTTGAACTGCACCGACGCGTAAAGATCGAGATCGAGCATCGTCCTCGTTGAGCCGTCATCTGCGCTCTTCTTGAACACATTGCGCAGACCAGGAGTTATCCCGTACCAGGAATAGGGCAGATTGCGGCTGCGCCCGGCGAACTGGTCGAGCCAATCACGCGAGGCGTCGACGGAATCGAACACATACGGCCGGTTGCCGTCGGCGAGTCCTTCGTAATGCGCCTCCTGTGCAAGCACATCAAGATACGGCTCGAGCGTGTGCAACCACGAATCGCCCAGCCGTCCCGTGCCGCGGGCGCTGAAAGTGGTGCCGAACTCGAAGATGGTTCTGCCGGCGTCGCCAGCTTCAAGCGCGCGGCCGTAGCCGTCTACATTGTCGTAGCCAGTTTCGCTCCAGTAGGTAGCTCTGAAACCAATACGAGGAACGACAGAAACCACATCGGCGCAACGCAACGGCGCGGCAAGACGATGGTAGGTGTCGGCGCGGAAGGCCTGGAAGTCGGCCCATTCGCCGGGATCATAGCGGTACACGGTGTCGGTCTGCGAATCGCCGCGCTTGGCGTAATTGCGGTTGAGATAGCCGATGCGGGTTGCGGATTCGTAATTGACCGGCAACGCAAATACGGGCTGTGGAGCCACATCGAAATAGAACTCCGGCAACCGCGAAGTGCCGCCGTAGAAGTCATTCAGCGGACCCGAAACGCTCACCCCTGCGCCGAAGGAGTTCTCGGCGCGCTCCCACGCTAACTCGTTGCCGTACTGGTCGACGAAGCGGTTGGACGATCCGAAAAGCCCCTCGCGCAGGAAATCACGCTGGAAGTACGAGTCGCTATAGTACGCGCCTTGCAGCCGCACGACATCGCGTTCACCCTGCCAGCGGTGTTCGAGCATCAAGCCATAGCGCTCGTCGGGCACCTCGCTGCCCCAGTTGCTGTAACGCCAATTGCGTCCGGTCGACCAATGTTTGTCGTAAGTATCAGCATTTTGATCCCAGGCGTAATAAACCTTGAACAACCCTTTGCCGATGTCGCCAAGCTGCCAGTGCAAGCTCTGTCCGACGGCAATACCGTTCTTGCTGCGCAAATCAAGGCGCGAGGCACCGTAGAGGCCAACCTCCCCAGGGGCGAAACTACCGTAGATGCCATAGACGAACTTGGATAACAGGTAGGCGCCCCATCGGCTGGTGTAGCCAGGCGTCACCCGCCAGCCGTAATTGGTGTCGAGCGGCTGATACCAGTAAGGAAACCACATCACAGGAATCCCGAAGGCGTAAAGCGTCATATCCGTCGCCTCCACGTATCCATGCTCCTTGTAGACGACATTGCCCGAGGCCTGCCAGTGCAGCGCGTGCGCATCGTTCGTGCAGGTGGTGATTGCCGTGGGGCCGGCAAAGCGATACTCATCGCCGTCCTTCTCTACCAACTCCGCCAGCAGGCTCACGGGGGCGGGCCGCGCGCCGGACTTGTCGGCGCGTCCGATAGGCGAGGTAACCGCGCGCACATGACCTGTGGCTACGAGCGTACCGGTTTTATTATCGGCTGCCATGCGGTCGGCGGTGACCGTCAACGTACCACCGTCGGAACCAGCGGCGAGAGTGACCGATGCGGCGCAAACGGCCGTTGCGGCGAGGAATAGTTTCATCATGATTGAGAGTATAGCACTTGGGCGGTGGCCGCGTCCAGTATCTGGAACGATTCGGGGTGGCGGTGAAGCTCGGAAACGAACGTTAGGCGGGTTTCGTACTCACGCTGCAGATCGCCGAGAATATTCGCGTCTTCCGTGCGTAGACGCTGCATTACTTGCGGGGCGATGATAATCTTCGGCTCAAACGGATGCTTCGTTGCGGCGGCTTTCTTCAGCAGCGACACCAGTCGGCGCTGAATCTCGACGGAAATGGCCATCGGCGATTTGACGACGCCGTGACCCTGGCAATACGGGCAGCTTGATGTGAGGCGTGAGAGAATCGACTGATCCTGCCGCTGACGCGACATTTCCAGCAGTCCAAGCTCCGATATCTGTAGCACATTGGTGCGCGCGCGATCGCGCTTGAGCGCATTCTTGAGCGCCTTGCAGACCTGATTCTGGTGCTTGCGCGACTTCATATCGATAAGATCGAGCACAACCAGTCCGCCAATATTGCGCAAACGCAGCTGGCGGGCAACTTCCTCGACCGCCTCGAGATTGACTTCGAGAATAGCCTCTTCCTGCGAACCATTACCCTTGTAATGGCCGGTGTTCACATCGACTGCAATCAAGGCTTCGGTTTCGTCAATGACCAAATACCCGCCAGATTTGAGCGGAACTTGCCGGGCAAAGGCCTCGGAAAGCTGACGCTCTATCCCATAATGTCCGAAAATGCACGAATCGCCGTCGTAGCGGCGAATCTTGCCGCGGGCGCGCCGCGAAATGCGCGCGGTCACCTCGCGCATTTCGTTGAAGCTCTTTTCATCGTCGATGATAATCGCATCAACATCCTCCGTGAGCCAGTCGCGAACCACGCGTTCGCAGAGTCCCGGCTCCTGGAAAATGCAGCACGGCGTGCGCAGCCGACGGGTATTCACCTGCATCTCGTTCCAGACGGAAAGCAGGTTGCGAAGATCGCGAGCGAACGCGCGCGCGCTCGCCCCGGCGCCGACAGTGCGCACCACCAACCCTACATTATCGGGCAGCGGCAGCTTGTCGAGAATCTGCTTGAGGCGCTGCCTTTCCTTGGCGTCGCCAATCTTCTTCGAGACGCCGCGCACGCGCGTGCCGGGCATCATCACCAGGTAGCGCCCAGGAATAGACAGATTAGCGGTCACGCGCGGACCTTTTGTGGAGATAGGCCCTTTTGTGACCTGCACAACGATTTCCGACCCCGGCGGAAAGCGCTTGGCGATCTCCGCGTCGGAAAGGCGGCTGGTCTTGCGTCCCTGCTTGCCGCTCTTGCCACGCGGGGCGTCGTCATCGTCGAGGAGCGCGTCAGCGTCAGGGGTCATGTCCCAGTAGTGAAGGAAGGCATTTTTCGGCAAACCAATATCCACGAACGCGGCCTGCAAGTCATTTTCGAGATTCTGGACGCGACCCTTGAAGATGCTGCCCACGAGCCGCTCCTCTTCGGGATGCTCGACCATGTATTCCTCGAGGCGGCCGTTTTCCAGCACCGCTACGCGCGTTTCCAGCCTTTCGACATTGACAACTATCTCGCGCTTCAGTTTCGAGCGCTTAAACCATCCGAACAGATTCATGTAATCTCCTCTCTGTGAATTGATATACTTTGTACGATACCTAAAGCGGACATCATGGTGATGAGAAATGTTCTCCCCAGCGATATAAAGGGCAAAGGCAAGCCGGTAATAGGCACCAGACCGATCGACATGGCGATATTGACATAGACATGCGCGAAAACGAGCGTGGCCGCGCCGATGGCGAACAGCCGTCCGCGGAAGTCCGCCGCGACGTAGGCTGCGTGCACGCACGAAAGCGCCAGCACCCCGAAGAGCGCCAGCAGCAGCAGCGAACCCATGTAGCCTTGCTCCTCGGCCCAGACGCAGAAAATAAAATCGTTCATCGAAACCGCCGGCGGCAGGTATTTGAGCTGGTTGGTCTCGGCCTTGCCGTAACCCTTGCCCCAAAGTCCGCCCGAACCGATTGCCATGCGCGCCTGCCGGAGATTGTAGCCGGAAGCCATCTGGTCGGATTCTGGAAAGAGAAATGTCTTCACCCGCTTTACCTGGTGAGGCTTGAGCGGCACGTACTCAAGAATCCGCTCGCGCCGTGCGTCGTCGACACCGGGCTTTTCGGCTTCGTAGACCGCCGTCAGCACCGCCGTAGCCGCAAGCATTCCCACCGCAAGCAGAACCACCAGTCCCTTGCGCCATACGCCGGCGGCAAGGAGCACGGCAACGACCGCAGGCGCCAGCGCCAACGCCGTTCCCAGATCGGGCTCGAGCACAATCAGCAATGCCGGCAACCCTGCGGCAGCAGCGGCGAAAAGGAATCCTCTGAACCTAAAACGCCCCGGGAATAGTTCCTCGCGCCGGCCGAACACTTCGGCGAGAAAAACTAACACGCAGGGCTTGGCGATCTCGCTGGGCTGGAAGAACCACAGCCAGCGCGTACCGCCCATCATGGATTTACCAACCAGCAGCACCAGAACAAGCAGCACGAGCGAGAATGCGTATACCGGCAGCGCAAACCAGGAAAAGTAATTGCGGTAGTCACTGAATGCGAGAGTCAGGTAGACCGCCAGCCCGAACAACGAGGTCTGAAGCGTAGAAAGCCACATGTCGTGGAATACAGCCGAGCGCACCGCGCCTGCCGAGCGGATCGTCAGCGCACCGATAGCTATCAACGCCAACATTGAAGCAAACAGCGGCCAGTTGAAATTGCCAAGCAACTTCTTCATTGTGCGCCTCCAGCCACTGCGGGTCCATTGAAGAAGAACTTGAGAATCTCACAGACTCGCGGCGCCGTGGTACCCCCGCCAGATTCCCCGCACTCAACAACCATCGCCACAGCCACCTCGCGATCGCGAGCCTCCGCGCGCGAGGCGTCCGTTCCCTTGGCGTAAGCGACAAACCAGGTGTTCTTGCGTCGGCTGGCACCGCGGCCAACCTCGGCAGTGCCGGTTTTCCCCATTACCGTAGCCTGCACGCCCTCCGCGCCGCGATATCCCGTGCCGGTGCGCGAGACCACCAGCCGCAATCCCTCGCGGACGATGTCGAGATGGGCATCGGGAAACGGCAAACGACTCATCTGGACCGGCGTTTCAGCGTTAAGGCGGGGTTTGACCAGCCTGCCCGTGCCGATCGCGCCGATCACTCTGGCCATCTGCAGGGGGGTAACCAGCAGCATCCCCTGCCCAATGGAGATCTGGGCGAGATCGCCCGGATACCAGCGTTCGGCGTAGTGCGCCCGCTTCCATTCTTCGTCGGGCACTACCCCTGGCAGGTCGTTCGGACAATCGATGCCGCTCTTCGCGCCTAAGACAAAGGCATGCGCCGCGCGCACAATCGCGTTGGTTCCCGTCTCGCAGCCAATCCAGCAGAAATAGCTATTGCAGCTTTCCTTCAACGCCAAACGCAGATCGAGCTCACCGTGACCCCAGGTGCGCGCACAGCGGATGCGGAACCTGTCGCCGATGGTGAACGCGCCGGTGCATTCGTAGCGCGCGCGCGCATCAACGCCTGCGCCCAAGGCCGCCAGCGCAATCACAGGCTTGAAGGTAGAGCCGGGCGCGTAGGTCGCCCCGCAGGCGCGGTTTAGGAGCGGTTTACCGGCATCGGTGGCGAGAGCGTCGTATTTCTCTTGGCTGAGCACAGGCACGAAATCGTTCAGGTCGAACGCTGGCGCGCTGGCCATCGCCAACACGCCGCCGGTCTGAGGATCGAGCACCACACAGGCACCCTTGAGACCAGACAGCTGGCGCTCGACCGCGCGTTGCAGGGGCAGCTCCAGCGTGAGTTCCAAATCGGGACCCGACTGCGGACGGATTGCCTCGCGCCGAGCGCACGGGAAACCGCGAGCGTCAACTAACACTATTTGCTCGCCCGGCACGCCTCGAAGGTAACTGTCGTAATAATACTCAAGCCCGGCGCGTCCGCGCATCTCGAAATCGCGGTAGTGGAAACGCTTATCGCCAGCTTGGGCCTCGACACGTTCGCGCCCGACATAACCCACGAGTTGGGCGGCAAGACTCCCACCGGGATAGCTCCGCTCGTACCCTTCCACGCAGTCGAGGCCAGCAAACTGCTCCGAATGCTCGGCGAAACGGGAAAACTCGCCCTCGTCCACGTCACTCCATACCACCAGCGGCAGTGCCAAGGCGCGTTCGAGATGGCGTTCAATATCGCGCGCGGTCAGCTTTGAAGCGCGCCCAACCGTCCGCTCCGCCGCCTCAATCGCCTCGCAGATATTAGAAACCGTCGCGGACCTCCCTGCCGACTGAAAAGCGCCAGGATTGAGCACAATCGACATTGTCGGGCGGTTGACCGCCAGCGGCTCGCCGCCGGCCGCGAGAATGCGTCCCCGAGCGCCGGCGGTAAGCACTCGGCGTTCAGATTGTTGTTTCATCTCGCTATTGCGCTCGCTGGAATTATCGAGCTGCTCAACGCGCAAACGCACGGCAAGCACGGTCAGGCCAAGTAAAATGGCGGCCGCGGTCAACGCACACGCGGGCAATGCCGATGGCACGGGGTTTTCAACCTTCCACATCCACCGCCCCCTTCTGTTCTGCCCATCTCAGCGCTACCGACACCACCACGCCCGCCGCCACGCCCGCGGGCAGAGCAAGCAGCACTCGCCCGAAGACGCTACCGGCCATGCCCGGCAGCCACAGCCACAGCCATAACTGGTAAAGCGGGTAAGCAAATGCCATACACACATACATCAAGCCAGTAAGATGGGTTGCGATACCCACCAAAACAAAAAAAGAAACGCTTGCGAACAGCGGCAACGAGCACAAGGCATCCTCCATTGAACCGGCGGCTACCGCCGTCAGCATCGCCGCGACCGGCCCCCAGCGACCAGACACGAACACGCTCACCATGAGCAGAAGTGGCGCACCGACGCACAAAAATTTGGGTAGCAGCTCCTCAAGCGCTCCCGAGACCGTCAGTGCCATGGCGGCGATTACCAATTGGACGAAATCATTTTTCACAGCGGATGAAAACGTCCTCCAATGCTGGGAAATCCACGGCTGGCTGCACCTTTCCCTCGCGCAAAGCCTCCGGCCCTTCACGGAAAGTGTCAACCATAACACCCACTTCAATTCCGGCCGGGTACACACCGCCGCGCCCAGATGTAAAAACCTTCGAACAGGCCGGCAACTCTCCGCAGTCGCGGAAAAACCGTAACAACAGTCTTTCGTCGGTGCCGCCAGCAAGAATTCCCGCAGCCCCTTCGATGCCGGCTACCTGACAGGCGACCTTAACCGAAGGGTCGGTAATCAACAACACCTCCGCGGTGTGGAGACTGGCCGAGGCCACCTTGCCAACTAAGCCGGCCGGACAGGCTACCACCGACCCGGGCTTGACACCAGCAAGCGTTCCCTTGTCAACACGTAGCGTCCGCCCTCGAGCCGCCGCCGCGCCATCGCGGCTGAGCACCTCGGCCGCAATCCAGCAGCCCGGCAGTTTTTCACGATAACCCAAAAGCGCACGCAGTTTGGCATTCTCTTCGCACAGACGCGCAATTTCGGCGCTGTCCATCGCCAACGCTGCCGCCTCTGCCCGCAGCCGGCGGTTCTCCGCCAAAGCCGCCGCACCTCGCCACATCCCGGCTACTCTCGCAACGATATGCCGAGAAAAAAGCGCCTTCATCCGTTCCAGGGGATAGACAATCTCAGCGGAAAAGCCGCGGAAAAAAAGTGAAACCACCGCCACCGCCATCGCCAGAGCGAAGACGAGCAAACTTCCTTTTGTCTTTCCCTTCACCTCTGCGGACTCTCCCTCGTGCAAAAATGGAGGCCGCCGACGGCTTTATCACGATTTACTCTCGTTGCGCTCGAGAACGTCCAATTCGTTCATGACCACGCCCGTACCCTCGGCCACGGCCGACAGCGGATCGTCGGCCAGCGTTACGGGAAGACCCGTTTGCGCCGACAAAAGTTTGTCGAGACCACGCAACTGCGAACTTCCGCCCGAGAGCACCAGACCACGCTCCACCAAGTCGCCCGCCAGTTCCGGCGCGCACTTGCTCAATGTAGTCTTAACCGCTTCGACAATCGCGCTGACGGGATCTTTGAGCGCGTCGCGGACTTCCTCCGAGGTTATCGTTAAAGCCTTTGGCAACCCTGATACAATATCCAATCCTTTTATCTCCAGCGTCAATTCCTCTTGCAGGGGATAGGCGCTGCCGATCTTAATCTTAATCTCCTCCGACGTGCGCCCGCCGATGAGCAGATTGTAAACCCTCTGCACATACTTGCGGATGCAATCATCCATCGCGTCGCCCCCGGCCTGACGGAACGAGGTGCTATGGACGATGCCCGCCAGCGAGATGATCGCCACCTCGCAGGTTCCGCCGCCAAT
>CALYTX010000022.1 GCA_945487985.1 uncultured Verrucomicrobiota bacterium
CCATCGCCGCAACGGTAAGCACCAACGACGCGGCGATAATGGAAAAACTTTCAGCCGAAGATCTTAAAGCTCTTCTATCGTAATCTTTCCGCCTGAACGCCTGCCGTTCACCCGGCGACCGTCCGAAAGGCGGAGATTCTCGAACGACACCTCGCCCCAGCTTTCAGGGCACCCTTTGAAGAACTCGACCTTGCCGTCGATCTCGTGAGCCATGAGTTCAAGCACGGCTGCAGCCGCAGCGCACTGACCATCCATCTGCATCACATCGCGCCCGTCGCACCAAGCGGTGAAGCCGGGAACAACCGCATTGTGGTGCGAACCGTGGCCTTCATCGCAATAGTAGGTATCCCACGCGCGAAGCAGATCGACGGCTCGCTCGGCCGATCCCAAGTGAATATTCAACACCGCCGCCCAAGGAACGCACCACCCAGACCATTTACCCGTGCCGCGATCGACCCAGGTAAAATATGTATCGTGCGCAATCTTCCGTGTGACAGGGTCGCTCAAATCAATAGTGTCAAACGGGAAGAAACCTGCCATGTGCGAATGATGGCGGTGGGTTTCGACAAACCTCTGGCCCTCGAAAAGACAAATCCCGGTTTCGTCGGCCGTAAACGGCGGAAGTTTCTCTTCGACTTCAAGCCACATTGGCGAAGGCTCTTCGCCGAGCATCTTCGCGCCCTGAATCAAGTCACGGGCGAGTCGATGGGCGGCCGCCAACTGGAAACTCGAATTGCGGCCGACGGAATTCTTCACATCCGAATCTCCCCACTCCGGCGACGGTGCCATCGGGAGCGAAAGTTTTCCGCCATCTTCTTCCATCATCGCCCGATATACGTTCATCGCCCCTTGCATGAAATCGTAGGCGAAGTTCCTTAAGAACTCCACATCGCCGGAATACTTGACGTATCTGAACATCATCGCCGCCACCCAGGCGGTCGAGCCATGGTCAATCGTACCGGCCCAAAAGCCGCCAATGCAAACGCCACGATCGTCCACGGAATGGGGCAGTGTATAGCCGTTGTCGATGCCCACAAACTTGCGCGCATTTTCGCGCAGACGTTCACGCCAGGAAAGAACCATCCTGAAAAGCGGCATTAGGTTGGCGAAATGTCCGCCGCGGTATGCCGGTGCATAGCATTCCTGGACATTGATATTGAAATGGTAATCACCATTCCACGGCACAAGCTTGTCATCCTCGAGCCAGGGGCCTTGCAGACCGGCCGGAATCCCCCCTGGGTCGGTCATCGCGCCGAACCGGTACATTCCGTATTCGAAAATCCGCTGAATCTTGGCATCCGGAACATTTATCCGTGCGCCCTCGCGCCAGAATTCGCGCCAGTACGACTTTGAGTTGGATGCAACCAGGCTGAAATCGGTCTCGGGCAATGCAATATGCTCGCCACGGGAGGAAGCGACTGCAAGAACCGGGCCTTTCCGGCGCCAAACGACGGTGGCGGAAACATCAGCGGGCAAACGCCAATTGAATCCGCCGGAAGCCTCCTTGCCAGATTTATCAAAAACTATTGCCTTCTCGAAGCCACGTGGCCGCAAAACTTCCTCGTAGACGCTCGCCTCCGTCGCGGGAATCGATTCGACGGAAAATTCGGCTCCTTGGGGAAACTCGAGCGCAAAAGTGCCGCGTTCTACCGACATTGCCATACGGGCCTTGCCCCCTTCTGCGAAGACAATCTCTCCCATGCCCGTCATCGGATCAAGCGTTCCCGATTTCAGCGTCAGATTCGAAAGCTTCACCCTGACCCTGCCTAACGGCAGCATATACGGATTGTATTTCCCTCCCCATCCGGGCGGCGGGTCGTTGCGGAAAAGACGCCGCAACCGCTCGTTATCGCGCGTTTCAACGGCGGCGATAATGTTGGTGTAACTTTGCTCGTCAGTCCATTCGTACCCGCCGCGATGATCCCACATGTCACTGCGCCCGACAGTCATATTGATTATTCCGCCGCCACCCCATACGAGCACTCCCGTTTTACCATCGGCGAAAGGAATACCTTCATGGCAATTGCCAGTTCTTGGGAAAACCCATTCGACGGGGACGGCCTGAGATGCGCCAGATATCGCAAGCATCAACAACAGCAACACCGTGCGCATTGATGTCGCGATGAATTCAGCAAGCGCCTCCTGCCATTTCGGCGTGCGATATCCCAAAATATTCAAAACGCTTTTTTTCAGCGCCGAACAGCGCGGACGAGGAGCGGGACGCGGGAATTCAGCGGTGGATACGGGTTTGAGTTCTCGTTTTAGATTCATAAGACGGAATATCTCCTTAGCGAATTCATACCAGGAACACTGGTCTTCACAAGTGGCATGGACAACCCCCGAGACATCGGGACGGGAAAGCAGAAAGCGAATGACATCGGCCACAGTCTTCGCAGAAGTAGGGTTGCCGCGCTGGTCGTCAACAACCTTGAGCGGCTCACCCGTCTCGGCTCCTAACCTGGCCATGGTGTGGACAAAACTCGGGCCGCCATGACCGTACAGCCAAGCGATGCGAAGAATCACGGAATTGTCGGGATAAATCATCTGCACCATTTGCTCGCCGGCGAATTTGCTCATCCCGTATACCGTCCGTGGACGGGGAATATCCATCTCGCCCCAGGCCCAAGGTTCACGCGGCGGCTCGCCCGAAAACACATAATCTGTCGAAATCGCAATCAGCCGCGCCCCCACCGCGCGTGCGGCCAACGCCACATTGCGCGACCCATCTTCGTTGAGTTTGAAGGCCAAGTCGCGATGTTCTTCACAATCGTCAACACGCGTCATCGCCGCGCAATGGATGATAAGATCGGGCTTCACCGCTAACGTCTGGGCAAGAAACCCCGAATCATCAACGACATCCCATTCAGGCAAATCGGCCACAACCAACTCATGGTCGGCAAACTCGCGTTGCAAGGTTCGACCAAGCATGCCCTTTCCCCCGGTAATCAAAATCTTCATATCTATATTCTATTCCCTGCTTGCGGCTTGAAGTCACTATTCCGCCACCCTAATCGGCATCTTACCGGCAGGCCGGGCCTTCTCGCGAGCAGCAGAACGCACATCACCCGGCAGCGCGCTCCAGAGAAAGACGGCAGTAACCGCAGCAAGTATGATAATGGCAAGAACCGTGACAAGGCGATCAAAAAAGGATCGCGTCTTTTTCTGCGGCTTGCGCTTGGTTTTTTTGTTGCGCTCTGGGCGTGCGCCTTCGATGACGTTCAGAGGGGTGATGCCTCTTTGGCGCAACTCGGAAAAAATCACGCCGCGGTTTTCGCCTTCCAGTTCAAGAACTTGCGTAGCCCCCTGTTGGTTACGGTATGTTATCGTCCAAGTCATTTACGCAGCATTCCTCCGGCGGGGCTAATCGTAACTGTCCACTCGACAGTTGCCTGCGGATCAAACCTGTATTTATCCATTGGCCATGGCCCACAACTGGCACCACCAAGTCCCGTCTGCCGAATATCAAGGTTGAGGATTATCTCCTCGCGCGGCAAGAGCGGCGCGCGGAACCGGCGCTGCCCATTGATGTGGCGCGAAAACTCGAGATCCTCCCACCCGTAGTGCAGCGCCTGCATAATCATCGGTGCGGTAGAACTGAACCGAACGCCCTTGCCGAACTTATCCGTAAACTCCGCCCATCTGACATCCGTCTTGCAACCGTTATCCTGCGGCCGCACATACTCCTGGAACTGCGCTGCGACCGTGGAGGTGTAGAGACCAATGAAACTCGCCGTATTACGGTCAATATAATTCTCCTGCGGACCGCGTCCGTAGTACTTCATCTGCTCCAGACGCGGCGGCAAACGCATCGTCAGCCCCAGTCGCGGAAGCGCCATCGGCATTTTGCCGTAGGGCGTCACTTTATTCTTAAGCGTTACCGATCCGTCTGCATTAAAGACATAAGTGCAATCGTGCAGGAATCCGCAACCCTTCGCGCCGGCGACATCGACACTCACCGTCACCTCGTTATCCCCGATGCGAATCTTGCCGGGATGATAGCTAAGCTGGGTTAAGCCCGAATAGAGGTAGCCTTGCGAACGATTCTCGCACCAGGTGTTGCCCTGGAACATCCAGCGGTCGTTGTCGGTCATCGCCCGCATACAAGTAAGATGGGGCCCGACCATAATGCCCGGAATGGGATCGTCGAACACCTTGACCCCGCGAATATAAAGCCCCGCAAGCATGCCAGTGCGGCGGTCGAAAATCGCCGTCGTGCGCGCACGCTCGACAGAGACCTGCGTCTCCGTCTCCTCGACCGCCATCAGCGGTGCTTTTCCTTCGGCAGCAGGGGCGGCAGCATCTTCGGCGTTGGCCAACAGCAACTGATCGCGAGCGACCACCCAGCCCTTCTTCGCCCAAGGCCTGTCGTCCTTCTGAGAGAAGCAAACATTCAGGAACAGCTCCTTCGACTTATCAGCCTGCGCCAGCGCTTCCTTGAGGCCCGCGAAAATAATCGGTGCCCGTTGCAACGGTGCCACTGCTGGCACGGTTGAAGCACCCTTCGCGATCTCGACTCCGTCCGCTATCATCTGCCAGACGCAATCGAACGCATCGGATGCGGTAAAGCAGAAGCGATTCCAAAGTTCGAAACCATCGCCCTTCTTGGTGACGACGAGGTTGCGGTGAACATGTCCAACCTCGAGAAGCTTTGGATTGACACGGCGGAACGGATCGACGACACCATTCACACAGAAAGGGCCGTCGTTGGGACTCTCGTCGAAATCGCCGCCGTAGGCAAGGAAACGCTCCTGCTTGCCCGTCTTAAGATCCATACGGTCTGTCGTTTTCCAAATTGCCTGGTCGACCCAATCCCAAATGCAGCCCCCGGCGAGCGATGGATGCGCATAGATTGTCTGCCAGTACTCTTCGAAATTGCCGAGCGCATTGCCCATCGCATGCGCGTACTCGCACATAAAAAGCGGCTTGCCGGCAGTATTGGAAGAAGCCGCGAAGCCATCGCCGTCCGACTCTCCCTTCAGCTTATCACCATCCTGCCGGTCGCCCATCTTGCCGCGCTTTTCCAGCCATTCCACCGACGGATACATCGTCGAGTCGATATCCGCATCCTCATTGCCGCGCTCCCAGTGGATGATGCGCGAGGGGTCGATCTGCCTCACCGAGGCGATTGCCTTGCGAAAGCCCTCGCCGTGTCCCGTTTCGTTGCCCATCGACCAGAAGACGATGGACGGATTGTTGCGGTAGAAGACGGCATGACGTTCGTTGCGCTCGACAATCGTATGCTCCCACTCGGGGAAGCGTCCCAGTCCATTGTCACCATAGCCCGGCTCGTGTCCCTCGACATTCGCCTCGGCGACGACATACAGGCCGTAGCGGTCGCAAAGATCATACCAGAGGTGGTGGTCAGGGTAGTGGGACGTGCGAACCGTGTCGATGTTGTACTGTTTCATCCGGAAGACATCTTCCATCATGTCCTCAAGCGACACCGTGCGAGCGTTCTCCGGATTCGTCTCGTGACGGTTGACGCCCTTGAATTTCACCGGCATCCCGTTGACGAGTACAACGCCGTTGACGATCTTCTGCTCCTTGAAACCGATGCGCTTCATGCGGATGTCTGCACCCTTTTTGAGGACGAGAGTATAGAGATTCGGCTTTTCTGCAGACCAGAGCGATATGTTTGAGAGGTGCGAGACGCTTGAGTGGTTCGAGAGATTGGCCACCGGCTTTTTCGCCGCGTCATAAAGCGTCGCCGTCCATTCACCGTCAACGCCTTCAATTGCGAGGGTCGCATCACGGTAGTCGTTCTTTAGCGTTGTCTTTACGTTGAAATCCCAGACGCCATCCTTCGGCCGCGCCCAGAGCGTGACGTCGCGAAAGATGCCAGAGAAGCGGAACATATCCTGATCCTCGAGATAGCTGCCGTCGCACCAGCGAAAGACCTGGACAGCCAAGACATTCTGGGCGTTGGTCGTTTGCGTGTTTGCGTTGAGGTAGGGCGTGATGTTGAATTCGGAAGGAAGCTTCGAATCCTCGGCATAGCCAGCAAACTGGCCGTTCACCCACACATAGTAGGCGGAGTAGACGCCGTCGAAACGAAGAATTACATCGCGACCGGCCCAGGATGCCGGGACGGCAAATGTTGTGCGGTAAGAGGAAACGGGGTTGTAGTCCATGCGCCCCGTATCGCGGTCGACAATCTTCGCGAAATCCTTGTCCTTCGGATTCGAGCGATTCTGATGGGGGTAACGGACATTCGTGTAGCCGGGTTCGCCATAACCGCGCATTTCGACGCAGCTTGGAACATCGATGGTATTCCAGTCGGAATCATCGTAGTTGAGCGTGAAGAAATCTGTCGGACGCCGGGCAGGGTCGCCTACCCACTTAATCTTCCAGTCGCCATTGAGAGACTTGACAAAAGGCGTCTCGGGTTCGAGCGCGTCGGTCAAGGCCGCCGCCTCGTCCGCCAGCGGCATCGCGTAGGTGCGGGCCGGAAGGCGGTTAATCGAGTTGACGGCCGGGTTCTGCCATGGCTCTACGCCGCGGACGGGCAAAACTGCCGCGGCGATGGTAACCGACAAAATTCCAAGTGTTAGTGCTTCCGGCACATTCTTCCGCTTCATCGTCACTTGCCTTTCCTCGTAACGGTTTGTCCATCTTTCGAATCTTTCACCTGCCACCCGAGACGGGAGATCTCATCTCGCAAACGGTCGCTTTCGGCCCAATCTTTTGCGGTGCGCGCCTGGGCGCGACGATTAAGCAAGTCCGCAACTTCGGCGGGGACTGGCTCTGCCGGCGTTTCATTGCCGAAGAAGATCACCCCCAACACCTCGTCCATACGCTTGAAAACAGCCAGGGCCTTGCTCGCGGAGAATGTCTCGCCTGGCAATTTCGCCAACGCGGCGTTGGTCCGTCTGACCAAATCGAAGAGCGCGGCAAATGCGCCCGGCAGATTGAGGTCGTCGTTGACTGCGGCGGCGAAATCATCGAGACATTCCGCGGCCCACGGCGGAGTTTCCCCGCCGTCAATACCGCTGGTTTTCGCAAACTTCTCAAGCTCGCCGGTGCAATGGTCGATGCGCGCAAGCGACTTGCGTGCATCATCAAGCGCCGAGAATGCGAAATTCAGTCCGCTGCGATAATGCGCGTTGATAAGCACAAAGCGAATCTCGCGCCCAGAATATCCCTTCTCGATCAAATCGCGCAGAGTGAAGAAATTCCCGAGCGACTTCGACATCTTCTCGCCGTTGACGCGCAGGTGCGCGCAATGCATCCAAGTGTTGACGAATGGTTTGCCAGTAGCCGCTTCGGCCTGAGCGATTTCGTTTTCGTGGTGCGGGAAGAGATTATCGATGCCGCCAGTGTGCAAATCGAAAGTCTCGCCGAGATATTTCATCGACATCGCCGAACATTCGATGTGCCAGCCAGGGCGGCCGCGCCCCCACGGAGAATCCCAGCCAACGGGTCCGTCAGACTCCTCCCAAGCCTTCCAGAGCGCGAAATCGCCGACATTTTCCTTGTCGTATTCGTCCGCGGCGCAGCGCTCACCTGTCCGCTGATTGTCGAAATCGATATGCGCGAGCTTCCCGTAGCCGGGAAATTTGCGGACATTGAAATACACCGAACCATCGTCGCTCTTGTAGGCAACGCCTTTTTCGATAAGAGTTTCGACGAGACGGATCATCTCGGGGATGTGATCGGTTGCAGCGGGATAAATCTCGGCTGGCTCGATATTAAGCTTCTTAAGATCGGCGAAGAAAGCGTCCTTGAACGTTCGCGTATAGTCGGCAAGCGCCACACCGGCGGCGTTGGCGCCGCGGATTGTCTTATCGTCGACATCGGTCAGGTTCATCACCTGCTTAATCTTCATGGCGTTGAATTTGATCGTGCGCCGGAGGATATCTTCGAATGCGTAGGCGCGGAAGTTGCCGATGTGGGCAAAATTATAAACCGTCGGCCCGCAGGTGTAGAGCCTTATGGTGTTACCATCGAGCGGAACAAGTTCTTCGTTCCGGCGGGTCAGGGAATTGTATACTTTCATGGCTGATATTATACCATAGTTGGCCAATCATCCGTTGATCGCAGAGAGGACGGCGGGCGCAGCGAGAGCAATTCCTCACGGAGAAACTTGCAGGCTAGCGCGGTCGATCTTCCGGAAGGATCGAGCTGGGGGTTGAGTTCGACATTGTCGATCCCAACCACAGCCAGCCTCTGCGCAATCAGGCGCATATTCCGCACCAGCCGCAGATAGCTCCATCCGCCCGCCTCGGGTGTTCCCGTGCCTGGAAATTCGGCCGGATCGACAACATCCATATCGATCGTCAGATAAACGGGTGCGCCGGAGGGAATGGTATCGATGACCTTCGCGAGCGTATCGTCGCCGAAAAGCTCGCTCGTGATGCGTCCTTGCAGCATGAATTCGCGCTCTTCGCCGGTTCCCGAGCGGATGCCGAACTGGAAAATACGTCCGTCGCCGAGCAAATCGTAGCAGCGTCGCATTACCGTGGCGTGGGAAAGAGGATTGCCAAGATAGTCCTCGCGCAAATCGGCATGGGCGTCAAAATGTATGATATGCAGCTGCGGAAAAACTGCTGCGAGCGCCCTGACCGCGCCGAGGGTGACTAAATGTTCTCCGCCAAGCAGAAACGGGATTTTACCGGCGGCGGCGATTTCCGCCGCGCGTGACTCAATCAGCGCCAGCGCACGCGCCTGGTCGCCGAAGGGAAGTTCGATATCGCCGGAGTCGAAAACCTTCGCGTCGAACGCCAAATCCCTACCGATAGCCATCGAATAAGTTTCGATGCCGACGCTTTCCATACGCATCGCGTTAGGTCCGAACCTCGTTCCCGGACGGAACGATGCTGTCGAATCGTACGGCGCACCGAAAAGGACGATTTCCGCCTCGTCGAAGGTGCATTCACAGCCGATGAACTGATTGGTTTTAGCTTGCATAAAGAACTTTCCTGACGGGGATCGCGGTTGCTCGCGGCAAATATAGTTTACTATCGCGTCTGGCTCGAGAACCCGCCGCGCAGATTCTCAGCGCGTCTCCTCTTCCTTGAGGATATCCAAAACGTAGTTGGGCAACGCGAAGGCGCCGCGGTGCAAGGCGGTGTTGTAGTAGCGTGTATTGATACGCAGCTTATTCCAGCGCGCCTCGTCGAGATTGCCGATGGGGTGGTATTTTTTCGAGGCAAAGCCGAAAAGCCAGTGTCCAGATGGATAGCTGGGGATATGGCATTGGTAGACGGTCGAGACCGGGAATTCCATGGCGATATGCCGGTGGGCGTCGCGCACCGACTTCTGATGCGCGGCATAAAACGGTGATTCGTGCTGGTTGATGAGAATACCGTCGTCCCTGAGCGCCTTGAAGCATGTTCCATAGAACTCGCGAGTAAAGAGCCCCTCTGCCGGACCGTAGGGGTCGGAAGAGTCGACAATGATTAAATCGTATTCATTCTTCTTGGCACGCACATACCGCAGCCCTTCCTCGAACCACACTTTCACCCGGCGGTCTTTCAGCTTTGCCGAAGTGAAAGGCAGAACCTTCTTGGAGAGCAGCACGACCTGTCGATCGCCTTCCACAAGGTCAATCGATTCAATCGAGCGGTATTTGGTCAGCTCGCGCACAGTTCCGCCGTCGCCGCCGCCGATCACCAGCACGTTTCTGGCGCGCGGATGCACCGCCAGCGGCACGTGAGTGATCATTTCATGGTAGATGAACTCGTCCTTCTCGGTAATCATCAACCCGCCGTCGAGAATAAGCACGCGTCCGAACGCCGGCGTGTCGAGAATATCGATTTGCTGTACGGCGCTTTTTTTGGATACGAGCTGTTCGGTCGCCTTGATCGAGAAGCGGACCTCGCCGGTATGTTCGTCGGTGTACCAAAGTTCCATAGCGGTGGATTTCCCTTCTTTCAGGCTACGACCTGCAGATAGTTCAGCGACATATCTTCCGTTCCCGTCATGAAGCACCCACGGTCGCGCGCAAAGAGAATGTGCTCGAGAATATCGGGGGTAATCCGCTCGCCCGGGGCGACGATCGGGATTCCGGGCGGATAGCTCATGACGAACTCGCCGGCGACGAGCCCGATCGATTCGCGCATTGGCACGCGCCGCTTGCGCGAGTAGAATGCGTCTTGCGGAATCATCGCGACATCGGGATCGATGTATTCATGGTCAAAAAGCCCGGCCGGGCTTCGTTCGTGCAGCCGCTTGACCTCGGCTAACGCGGATATGAGCCGTTCGACGTCCATCATGCGGTCGCCGGCGGAAAGAATGGCCAACAGATTGCCGATGTCGCCGAATTCGATCTGGATGCCGTAATCATCGCGCAAATAGTCGTAGACCTCGATTCCTGCAAGCCCTATGTCACGCGTGTGCACCGACAGCTTGGTGCGGTCGAAAGCGAAGGCCGCATCGCCGTCCACCAAATCGGGGCCGAAAGCGTAATAGCCGCCAAGCTCGTTGATCTCTTCGCGCGCATAGTCGGCGAACTCCATCGTTTTGCGGTAGATATCGCGCCCGTTACGCCAGAGGAAGCGCCGGGCCAGGTCGAGCGAGGAAAGCAGAAGGTAGTTCGCACTCGTCGATTGGGTAAGGGTGATGACTTGCCGGACATAGTCAGGGTTCACCGGCTTGCGTACAAGCAGAATTGAGCTTTGCGTAAGCGACCCGCCGGTTTTATGGATTGAGGCCGCTGCCATGTCGGCACCGGCAGCCATCGCCGAGACGGGAAGCGCGTCGTGAAAATAGAAATGCGTCCCATGCGCTTCGTCGACGAGAACCATCATCCCGGCATCGTGAGCGAGCTGCACAATGCGCTCGAGGTCGGAACAAATGCCGTAATAGGTAGGGTTGTTCACCAGGATTGCCTTGGCATCGGGATTGGCGGCGATTGCTTTTTTCACATCGTCTATCGACATGCCCAGAGGAATTCCCAGACGACGGTCGCGGCCGGGGTTGATGTAGACCGGTATTGCCCCATTGACGACCAGCGCATTAATGGCGCTGCGGTGGACATTCCGCGGCAGGATGATCTTATTGCCGCGGTTGGTAGCCGACCAAATCATCGTCTGCACCGCCGAGGTGGTGCCGTTGACCATGAAGAACGCATCGTCCGCCCCGAAAAGCTCCGCCGCGAGATGTTGCGCGTCTTTGATCACCGAAACGGGATGACCGAGATTATCGAGCGGCTTCATGGAATTGACATCCAATTCCATGCACAGCTTGCCGAAATACTCCGGCAATTCAGGGTTCATCCTGCCGCCCTTATGGGCGGGCACGTCGAAATGCGCCAAGCGGTTTATCCGCTGCGCGTTCAATGCCTCTGCGAGAGGCGCGGAAGACTGTTGAAGGTCCAATTCATGAAACCCTCTGCCAGGTTGGTTCGCAGGGACGTTGCTTCCCGTCGTGCACCCACACGTGGAGAGTCATCCTGTACGAACTGAACGG
>CALYTX010000023.1 GCA_945487985.1 uncultured Verrucomicrobiota bacterium
CGACGAAGCGGTATCCCGCGAGGACGTATCGCGCCGCGGATGGACGCGCGGACGCTGACAGGCATACGGGATGGTTGGCGGTTTGAAGCTGGTGCGAAGAGCCCTGCTTTCATCCCAGACTTTTCCGCATTATCTATTTCGTAAGCGTCAACGAACCAAACGACTCCGGACTCCAAGCCGGATCCAGTCCAAGCCCCCAGTTGACGCGGGCGAACTTTCCTCCGCCATCGGCGTCGGAAAGGCGAATGGCCATACCCAACTTGGTTCCCGCCTCAGGGGTTACTCCCTTAAGTTCCGACCACGGAATCTTCACTTCGTAGCAAGTTAGTTTCGCCCGGTTAACGACGGCAATCTCGTAAACGGATGAATCTTTGGCGAGCTGACCCGACTTGCCGCCAGCACAGTGAGCTTCGGGACGATAGAGCGTATATTTCCCCGAGCCGCCACCGGGAGTATGATCGGAGAACATCCACTCTGTCGCCTGCGCATCGGTTCCCGGCACGCGATTGCCGGGATGGAGAGCGAGGGTGATTGAATCGCCTTGGGCGGTTTCTGCATCGGCGGCGGTAACATGGAGATCATCGTAGACCTGCGCCGCAAAGTAAATTGCCTCGCGATCCCACCTAAGTTGGGCGACACCGGAAAGATTCTTGCGATTCCAGACATAACCGCCACGCTGTCCGCCGACATGGTTTTCGCACAATAGCGGCACTGGGTCGGCAAAATCCCAATCCGAAAGGTCTCCGTCGATATCAATGCGCCCCTTCGCCTCACAAGCCTCGGCGGCAAAATCGGTTCCCTCATAGGCGGTGAGACGAATGTTGTCATAGCGCGCGAAGCCGCTCGTCGCATCTTTGCCAGCCAGCTGACCAACTGGCTGTAGCAGTCCCGCAACAGACCCCTCCAGCGGATCAAAGACCTTGGTCATCAACTGCCATCCTTTCGTCGTCTTGGGTGCGCAGAAGCAGCTGACAATCGTATACTTGCGGCCCTTGCCGTTTGCATCGGAAAGCTCGGCGTTAGAACCGGCGTACATGTTATCCGTCCACACCCAGGCCGAATATAGATAGCGTATCCCCCCGGCTGGCAGCGCCACCTTCTCGCCAGCACTCTTGTAGGAGGCGTTGTCGCGCATCTCCAAACATTTGCCGCGGTAACCAGGGATGTCGTTGGGCAAATCAGCCTGCTTCATACCCCACAGCGCCCAATCGGAGGATTTATCGACCGGACGTTCGATTCCGCCGTTCTTGACGAGATTGCCCAGCAGTTCTGGGCGGACGAGATTGACCGCAAATTTACGCACGACCTTGACCTGCAAATCGTCCCAAAACAATTCCACTCTACCCGAGTTCATCGCCTCGGTCGTTTCACCCACTGCAAAATCAATCACGGCGCTTTCGCCCGGTGCAAGAGAGAAACGCCGCGCGGGGGCGGAACTTGCGCCCAATACTATAGACACTTGCCCTTCGACATGTTTGGAGAGCGGATTGCGTACGCCGATCCCTACTTTCGCCGTGCTGCCAAGCGTGAGACGCACTGTCGGCAGCGGCACGGTCGCATCCTGCCCTTCGATTGTCAACGATGTCATAGCCGCAAGCTCTGCCGCCTCAAAACCCTCAATGATAATCGGCATAGGACTGGCCGGAACCGAGGCAGCCGCGCCCGAGGCCGGAAGCGACGATTCGACGCCGCGGTAATCAATCGTTTTTACCGACGATACCGCCCCGACCGGGACAATCGGCTCGCACGAGCTCTTCTCGTCCACACTCTCGATAAAAGCCAGCGCGCGGGAATTTTCCCCTTCGAACACATAGGCGAGCGCACCCGGCTCGAGATAGGTCGCGCCCACGGGGCGAGCGTTGCCGAGTTTGGCGCCGAGAAGAGCCAGCGTGGCCGCCACCGGGCGGGGACTGTGCGCGTCGAGCAGATACGTCCAGTTGCCCGCAGCATTCGCCTCGCCGCCGAAATAAACAATCGCCTCGGCCCCGCCGACCAGCTCGCCGGGCCAATTGCGCATCACATAGAGCGACTGGGTGACGGAATTAGTGAGTGTCATGTAAGGGTCCATCTGCCAAATCGAATAACCGCGTGCAGATTCGTTATCCCAAACGCGCTTGCCGCCGCAAGCGGCAAAATCGCCGCGCGCCTGCACGACCGCGTCGCGGTTGCCGTAGTGGACGGGCAACACATCCACACAATCGGCAATGCCCGCACGAAGCAGATCGAGCCGGTAGTTGCGCGGCCAAAGTCCGCCCGCAAGCTGCGTCTGCATTCCGGGGGCGGCCTTGCGGACTTCTTCCGTACCGATACGGCAGAAATCAAGATAGTCGCCGACGGGATCGGCGGTTTTGTTGCCCTGCACGATTTCATTGAGCCATTCAAAGCCCCAGATGCGCCCCTTGAAAAACCGGGCCAGATATCCTGCCGATTCGCGCCATGCCTCGCGGTTGAACGGGAAAGGCTCGAACCCAGGCGAGTGTACCCCGTCGGGCATTACCCACTCCGGAGCGCCAGTAAGCAAGATATGTGCTTGGATGCCTTCCCCACTTATGGCGCGGATGTTCTTATCGAGTTCGTCAAGCTGCCAACGGCCGCGCGCGGGCTCAAGCCCCGCCCAGCCCGTAAACAAACGGCAGAAGCCAAAACCCATGCGACCGGCGGTTTTGATCGCCTCTTCGCCGTGGAGATTCGTGCACCCAAAGGGAGAGCGCTTGCCGCCGAGAGCCGCAACCACGTTAGGCATAGTTCCAAAAAAACAATGGCGCGTCGTTCCGCCCATCGTGACGAACGCGAGAAAAACGCCGCGGAGATCCTTCGCGGGCACGGTAAGCATACCATCGACGATGTCCACTTCGCCATTGTAAACCGTTTCGCTTTCGGACGAGACGATTTTCAGCGCAGCCTTCTCCCCATGCGTCCCCGAAACTTTCAACCGAACCGGCTCATCGTAAAAGAAAAGTCCGCCGGGGCATTCGGCGCGGACCGCGAAGATATCAACCTGCGGCTCGACGACCAATCCGCCGCCACGCGCCTGCCACGGAAAATTCTTGCCATCGGGACCGACGAACTGAGCCATGAAGCCCAGTTCGCACGGGACCGGAACCTCGCCAGCAACGAACTTGAACTCGGCCGTTCCCTCGCCTGGAGGAATCGGTCCGCGGGTTTGCGTGCCAAATCCACCAATGCCCACGTGGTGACGGGAGTGGTTGACGACGCCGTCGGGATTGTCGATCCACGGACCGAGCGGCGTCAAACGCAACTGTACGCCGTCTGCCCAGCTATCCGACGGATCGAGGCGATAGTGCACTTTCACCGTCACCTCTTCACCTTTAACAACCTTGCCAGGGCTCGCTTTAATTGCCAGCCAGCTCTTCTTAAAGGTCACGCTGTCAGGCTTCTTCGTTGCTTCCGCGCGCGCGCGCGCCGCTTCTTCGGCGGCTTGCCGACGGGCAATCTCGGCGGCGGAGGGCGGCGGCGTATAGAAGGAAATCTTCTGAGCATTGACACGTTTGGTGGCCTGGTTGAAATTGCCGTTCGGAGCGGCAAAAAGCACCGGACAAAGCTCTAAGCACGGCTTGCCCGCAGTAAAAGTGAACTTCACCGTCTCGCCAGGCCTGGGCGTCGCCGGCGCGACAATAGCGTAGGGTCCACCCCACGAACCGTCTTCCTTCGTATGATGCAAATGGCAGGAAAGATTCTCGCCGGCGGCCAACGCCGTTTTCAAGGTAACGGCAACCTCGACGCTGCCGCCTTTTTTCACTGCGCCAGGCACGGTTACCGAACACCAGCCGAAGTCTTTCGTTTGCGGCTCAAAATTGATGGCTTTGGCGACAGGCTTGGACTTCTTGGGCTTGCCGCCGCGGGCGGAAGATTCAATCTTGATGCGCGGCAACTTGACCTGCCGCGTAATTTTGTTCGCATCGCCTTTCTTTGCAAGGAAGAGGCACGGCACGAGCTCTTTGGCCGGAGGGGTGCCTTTAACCTCGAAATTGAAAGTAACCGTCTCGCCGATGTCTGCAAGACACGGCTGGTTGTATTCGTAAACGCCGCCAGAATCTCCCCATGGATGGATGAAATGCATATTAAACCCCATCATTTCGCCCTGGGGCATAAAATCCATCATCTTCACCTTGACGGAAAAAGTATCACCTACCTCAACCGACCGCGGCAAAGAGCTGACCGTGCACCAGCCCCCGTCGATTTCCTTCGATTTCTTCTTGGCCGGTTTAGCCGCCGCCGCAAGCGTCGATGCCGCCAGAAGGAAAAGCAACAGTTTCCTCATGACCGTACAATCCTTTCAAGAAAGCCCAAACATTTACCGATAGACGAGCTGTACGCTGGCCGTGCAGTCCTTGCTGGCAACTGCACGCAGCCAATATCCGCGCAACTTGCTCAAATCGCAGCGAAGCTGTTTTCCGGCTTGCGCCTTGAATTGCGCGCCAACAACCCAGATTCCCGTGCCGGTGATATCCACTTCTACAGTGATATCGACATCGCGGTCGGTCTCAACCGAAATCTCCTTGCGATCAAAACCGGCCATGAGATATGGGTCGGAAGCTGCGCCGGCTTTAACCTGACTGCGTAGCCAAGGACCACCCACGCCCACAGGCTTGCCAAATGTCCACAAATCGTCCACCACGCCCACCCAAAACGACACCTTGCCGTCGTCGGAAACGACGCCGATGCCCCGGTCGGTGGATGGAATGATGCCTGAAATTACGAGCAGCCCGCGCCATGTGGCGTAATCAAAGACGCTGCACCCAGTAGTCGTCACCGCGCGCATCTTGGCGTATCCGCCGGCATTTTCCGCAGGAAGTTCATAGAGTACGCCTGCGAGATTGAGCAAATCGCGCTCGGTGCAAACCTCGCGACAGAGCCGCCCTTCGCGCACATACTTCCCGCGCAGTTCCTCGCTGGCGTAGGGCATTCGCCACCGGCGTGCGGCGCCGTCAACAACAATCGCCGAAGCATCATCGTAGGCGTCGCCGAGATCCTCGCCTGACTTGATGCCAAACCACTTCACCGTATCGGCCCGCGCGACGGCATCTTCGCGACGCTTAAGCTCCAACTTGCCGCCCGCCCCAGGCAACATCACATAATAATCTTCCCCGCACACTGCCTCGAAAACGAGATTTTCATCACCCCGACCCGAGCGCAAAATCGCCCGCGACGGCGTTGCCGGGGAGACCTTTGCCGTGCGGTTGTCGGCATTGGCGTAGTTGAAAAGAGCACTCGCCCGCTTCAGATCGCTAAGCGCTTTGAGCCGTATCCACACCGCCGACCCTTGATCATCGAGCGCGACCATCGGCGAAAGCGGGTTGTAATCGACGGTCATCGCGCGCTCCCATTCTCCGTTCCCGCGGCGGTCGAATTCAATTTCAACGGTACCGCGGCCTTCCATCTTCAACTGCAAGAGCCGGCGGTCATATCCATCGAAGAGGTACGGATCGGAGACAGTCCCGGCTTTGACATCTTCTTCCTGCCACACTGCGCCGCGCCCGATAACCGGCCCAAAGCAGTCCAGCTCGCCCGGATCAACGAACCACAAGGAACTGTTTGACTGACCCGGCGCGCCGATTCCGCCCTTGGCCTTGCGCTTGTTGAGGAATTCATTGGCGGCCGTATCATCGCATCCGAGCACCACTTTCTCGCCCCAGCGGCAGAAATCACCGACAATCTTGAGGTAATTCGACCGCGGCCTGATACCTGCCGATTTGCCCACCGACATCGATGCTGGGAAATGCCAGAATGTACCATGCATCGTCATAAGATAGTCATCGCCTTCGCCGATCTCGCGGATGCGCGGCCATTCCGTATTCCATCCGTGAGCGCCGTCGTAGGAATGCGAACCTTTGGGCAGCCGGTATCTGTGCCACTGGCCATGATCGAGAACCATCAGCATAACGCTTTTGTAATCCCACCCGACGGCCCAGAGCGGATCGTTGCCAGGATCGTCCGCACCATAGATCCCGCCCTTTGATGTAATCTCGGTAAACTGGTTGCGCAATACGATTTGCCAGTTTTCCGCACCTGGTTTTCCGTTCCACTGCGCAAGCACGCCAGAAGCGGTTGTGGGGTCTATCAACGCCGCCGGGGAAAATTCGCCGTTGTTGGCATAGACCAGCCGTCCCTGCCCGGAATAACCGCCCTTTCCGTGATAGCCCGGAAGCAATATGCCATCATGCTTGCCGTAGCCCTGAATGTTGCCATCGCGGAAAAGTTCAGTGACTGCGAGCGTGTCAACATCGATTTCGTAGACGCCCTCTTCCATTGTCATCGTGTAAATCTTGCGCGCAGGATCGAAAAGATGGCGCGCGCTTGCGGTAAGCCGTCCGTAAAGATTGGTCGCGCCATCTTCATTGACAGGCTTCATAACGCGAATGCGCTTTTGCGCATCAATCGCATACGGTCCGATGAAAAGCTGGTTCGATTCTTTGTGGATCATGCGATTGGCCGGCGTTCCGCCTATGGATACCTCGCGGTGAATGACCCTTGAAAAATCGCTCTTCACCGCAGAGAGCAAATCCGAAGATCCGTTTGGCATGTGCGGAGCGTATGAAATCAACCATAGACTGCCCGCCCATGGCACTACCGCACCCGTACCGCATTCACCCTCGCGGTTAAAGGTATGCAACTCAGGATTGACCCCAGAAATGAAGGTGGCGGCAAGAAACAGTGATGTTATCATATTCATACAATCGATTGTATCATTTCAAGAATAGCCAGTAAATACACAAAAGTGTAATCCAATCACATCGCCGCGGCAGCCGTCGGGGAGGCAAGCGTTATGAGATCTTTCGGATGGCACTCGGTGTCGGACTGCGGGACTATCTTGGCAAGTTCGGAAAGCAGAGCTACGTTGACCGCCGCCAGACAGGATGGACCAAGATCGACAACGACCGCCGTGCCGTCTGGATAGACGATCTCGACCATAACCGGCAGCCGTCCGGGGTTTCTCTGGGCGATTTCGCCCACACCCTTGGGTTTGGCCGCGCAAGCATCATCATCGTAGTGCAGTCTAATCTTCAATCCGTCGGAAATATACTGCATGGCGTCCTCAAGAGGATACACCTCCCTGACCGAAAAGACTACCTCGCCCGGGACGGGATTCTCCTTGCGCTGGTCATCCTTGGCGTAATTGGTGCGGTGGGACACCTCCCCGCATACGAGTACGAGTTGACCGGTTTTGCCTTCTATGGACGAACCATATTTCTCCCAGGCCCGGGCGTAGCACATAGCCTCAGCACTGGCACTGCCGTCGTCCAACCCCAGAACCGCCCATTTCTGCCCGACCGAACCGTCCGGACGAGGCTTGGGTGTTTTTACCGAACACGACTCGAGAATCGCCACCACCCTAATTTCAATACGCTTAAGAAGAAAACGGTCGAGTTCACCCGAGGCGAAACGTTTGGAAAGTTTCGCCTTCTCGCGGTTAACCGCGCGATCGAAGGCGCTTTTATCGGAAAACGGCACCTCTCCTTTGGCGCGCACAATATTGCGCGCCAGCCCCTTGAGTTGCCAATCGTCATCCTTGGCTCGATCGAGAAGCTCGTCAATCGGCGAAAGCATCACCGGCGGCGCAATCTTCTCTTCTCCAGTTTCGTCATTCTCGCCCACGGCGGCTTCTGGCGGCATTTCGTCGCGAAACTCTCCCTCCAGTTCCTCGGAAGGCTCTTCAACGGACTTCTTCGCGATTTTCTCGAGCATGAAGGATTGGTATTCAAGCGTATCCTCCTTCGCACCTGGCGCTCGCATACGAATCAGACATTCGGAGGTTTCGGCAATGAGGCGGCGACAACTCTGGAGCGGATGGCCGGAAACGTACACGCCAAGAAGATCGCGTTCATTGTTCAAATCCTCCACTGGCGAAAACGGCGGACAATCCTTCAGCTCGCGATCGTCGCCCTTTTCCTCCCCGCCCCCCATTAACGCGAAGAAATTGCCTTGGGCGCTGGCATCGTCCTTAGCTTTCTGCTGGGCCTTCTTGAGCGCGTATTCAATATTGTTGAACAGCTTGGCGCGATTAGGCTCGAGTGTCGAAAAGGCTCCTGTGCGCGTAAGATTTTCGAGCACGCGTTTATTGATTGCATTCGACCCCGATAAGCGCAGGCAGAAATCCATAAAGCCCGCGTAGGGTCCATTCTTCTCGCGCTCGGCGACAATCGCCTCCGCTGCCATCTCGCCGACACCCTTGATGCCGCCCAGCCCATAGCGGATGCCCTTGGCATCGCTCGTGGGCACAAAGCGCGAACCGGACTCGTTGACGTCTGGCAAGCAAAGCTCGAGCCCGATCGCTTGCGCCTCGGCCACAAAACCGGGCAGCTTGTCGAAATTGCCGATTTCCGAGGAAATCTGCGCACACATGAACTCGGCCGGGTAATGCGCCTTTAGGTAGCCGGTCTGATAGGCAATCCAGGCATAGCAGACAGAATGCGACTTATTGAACGCATAGGAAGCGAACGCTTCCCAATCGCGCCAGATCTTCTCGATTAGCGTCTTGGCCCGGGCTTCGTCCTGCCACTGGCCGACCCGGAATTTAGGATTGGCCAGACAGCCGACAATAAACTTCTCCTTGAGTTCGGCCATGACCGCCATAAGCTTCTTGCCCATCGCCTTGCGGAGCATATCGGATTCGCCGCGGGTGAAACCGGCCAAATCTCGCGAGAGCAACATCACCTGCTCCTGGTAGACGGCGATTCCATAGGTATCCTTGAGACGGTTTTCCATTTCGGGATGATCGTACACCACCTGCTTGCGACCCTGTTTGCGGTCGATGAAATCAGGAATGTAGGACATCGGCCCGGGACGGTACAGCGCGTTCATGGCCACCAGATCGGTGAGCCGTTCTGGCTGCAGCGCCATCAGATACTTTTTCATGCCGGCCGATTCAAACTGGAAAAGACCCGTCGTCTCGCCACGACCGAAAAGTTCGTATGTTTCCCGGTCGTCCGCGGGAATGCGATCAGGATCCAGGAAGCCGTCCTTGCCGCGCAGAAATTCCGGCACGCGCGGGTTGTCGGCCCCCAGAATAGCCACGCACTCTTTCTCGACCGTCAAAGTCTTCAACCCGAGAAAGTCCATTTTCAACAGCCCGACCGGCTCGACAAAATGTCCGTCATACTGCGTGGTGAGCAGTTTGTCGCCAGAGTCCGCTTCCGATTCGCGGCCTTTTTTCGCGCCGCCTTTCTCCGGCGTGGGCATCACCGGCAAGGTTTCGTAAATCGGATCGCGCGAAACGATAATGCCGCACGCATGCACGCCTGGCTGGCGGATGCATCCTTCCAGCCTGCCGGCGCGCTCCATAAGTTTGCGCACCACTGGATCTTCGGAATTGAAAGCCTCGTCCAATTCCGGCGAAGCCTTGCGAGCCTTCGCAAAAGAAATCTTCGGTGCCTCGGGGACATAGGAGGCCAGCTTGTTGGTATCCGCGAGCGGATATCCCATCACCCGGCCGACATCCTTGATTGCCGATTTGGCCGCCATCTGGCCGAAGGTGACAATATGCGCAACATGGTCGGCTCCATAGCGTCGGGTGACGTAATCAAGCACCCGCTCGCGTCCGGCATCATCAAAGTCGACATCGATATCCGGCATCGAGATGCGGTCGGGGTTGAGGAAGCGTTCAAAAAGCAAATCGTACTTGATAGGATCGACATTGGTAATCCAGAGCGCGTACGCCACTGCCGAACCCGCCGCAGAACCACGCCCAGGCCCCACCCATACGCCGCATTCCTCGCGCGCGGCTCGGATATAGTCGCAAACAATCAAAAAATAGCCAGGAAAGCCCATCAACTTAATCGTATCAAGTTCGAACTGGACACGTTCGACGATCTCGGCCGGAATCTCGCCATCCTGTGTGCCCCAACGTTTTCTGGCGCCCTCCCACACCAATCGCTCAAGGTAATCTGCCTCGAACTTAATGCGCAAAACCTTATCGTAGCCGCCGAGCCGCTCGAAATTGCCATCTTTCTGAACATTGAATTCGGCCTTGAGCGCCTCCTCGCTGAATTGACTGCGGTAACCTTCCTCGGTGCCGAACTCCGGGGGAATGGCGAACTTGGGCATAATCGGCGGCGAATTAAGCTCGTATTCCTCGACAGAATCGGCTACTTCGAGCGTATTGTCGCACAACTGCGGGTTTTCCGCAAAAAGTTCGCGCATCTCCTCCGCCGTCTTAAAGTATTCCTGCCCAGTATAGATTAAGCGTCCTTCGTCGGACATCTTCTTGCCCGTCGAAAGCGCCAGCAGCACATCGTGCGAATCGTCATCGTCGGCGTCGAGGAAATGGACATCGTTCGTCGCGATTACGCGGATGTCTAACTTCCTGCCCAACTCGAGCATTCCCTTAACCACCTTCAATTGCCGCTCGTAAAGATTGGCGAATTCCGCCCGCGCCGACACCGGCACATCCTCGCCGGCCTTGACGGAACGGTGTAGCATCACTTCAAGCGAATAATCCCTGCCAAACACATCCTTGTACCATTTGGCCGTCTGTTCGGCCGCGGCATAATCGCCGCGGTCGAGAGCACGGGAAACCTCGCCGGCAATGCAGGCCGACGAGCAATGAAGCCCTTCGTGGTACTTTTCAAGAAGCGCACGCGAGATGCGAGGACGCATATACTTACCGGCTATGTGCGCTTCGGAAAGAAGACGGACGAGATTATGGTAGCCGACGAGATTTTTCGCGTGCAGACAAAGATGGTAGCGCGACTCTTTCTTCAGTTCTTCGCGTCCATAAGCATCGACTCTGTGGCTCTCAAGACTCGTAACATAAGCTTCGCAACCGAGAATAGGCTTGACGCGAATGCTCGCCAACTCGCCGTAGACTTCTTTCTTTTTCGATCTGCATTCGTCGTAAAACGACTTCAACGCAAAAAGGTTGCCGTGGTCGGTGACGGCCAGCGCGCGCATTCCCAACCGGCGCGCCTTCTTGACTAAAGGCACAATCTGGCATTGTCCGTCGAGTAGGGAATACGTCGTATGCAGGTGAAGATGTACAAAATCACTCATCGACGAATATTATAGCAAATGCATCCCGAGCAAAGGCGGCGGAAAACGGAAGGCCCGACTCATTGGAGACTTTAACTCCAGATAATGTGTCATGTCCTGCATACCAAAAAAGGATGCGCCCTGTATAGGACGCATCCTTCGCCGCAGACCTTCGGTCTGGGCATGTGCCTTACTTGAAATACCGCTGCAGCAGACCCTGGAAGGACTTGCCGTGACGGGCTTCATCCCGAGTTTGCCAGTTGAAAATTCCAAAATCGTGTTCTCGACCAAGCCCGCA
>CALYTX010000024.1 GCA_945487985.1 uncultured Verrucomicrobiota bacterium
ACAGAAACAACCTGCCTTTGTTGATAGTGTCCGTTATTATGGCAAACTGCGGGGGCCCTGCTATGGCTGCCAAGTAATTGACCGCATCCTCATAAAGATGATATAATTTATGAAAATCAAGGAAGCCGTCGATTGTGGATTTTGAGTCGGGTAGTTCATTGTGGACGTATCGGCGCGGAATTTGCCGTGGGGGCGGTTTCCTTAAGTATTTTCGGGATTGTAGCTCAACTGGACAGAGCGACGGTTTCCTAAACCGTAGGTTCCGGGTTCGATTCCCGGCAGTCCCACCACTTGCTGCTGCAGGGAGAAGAAGGGAACGCGTCGGATTTGTCCAAAAGGATTATAATACTTGGAGCTACGGGGTCGATAGGGCTCAACGCCATCGATGTCGTTCGGTCTCATCCGCAGCAATTCAAAGTGGTTGCGCTGGCGGCCTTGAAGTCGAAAGCGCAATGCGAAGTCTTGGCGCGGGAATTCGGCGCGAAGGCCTATGCCGGCGAAGAGGCGGCGCTTAGGGCGGTCGAAGAGAATGAGGCCGACATTTGTTTAGTTGCGACTGTTGGCGTTTCGGGTTTGCGGCCGACGGTTGCGGCCATTGCCAAGGGTATGGATGTTGCGCTGGCGACGAAGGAGGTTTTGGTGATGGCCGGTGAGCTTGTGACTTCGCTGGCGCGCCGGCGCGGGGTGCGGCTATTGCCGGTCGACAGCGAGCATAGCGCGATTTTTCAGTGCTTGCAGGGATGCAAGGAAGGGGTGGGCGCAGTCGAGAAGTTTATTCTGACTGCGAGTGGCGGTCCGTTTCTCGATGCTCCGGACGATTTGGCGTCGGTTACGGTTGCGGATGCGCTGAACCATCCGCGGTGGAAGATGGGGCCGAAGGTGTCGATTGATTCTGCCACGATGATGAACAAGGGTTTCGAAATTATCGAGGCGCGGTGGCTTTTTGACATCCCAGCGGAGCGAATTGAGGTTGTGGTTCATCCCGAATCGATTGTTCATTCGCTCGTAACCTTCGTCGATGGCGCCACATTGGCACAGTTGTCGATACCGGATATGCGTATTGCTATCCAGTATGCGCTTTCGTGGCCGGAACGGCTATCCGTTAATCGGCAGAGTTTGGATCTCGCCGCGATTGGGGCGCTGGGTTTCCGCGCGCCCGACGAGAAGCGCTTCCCGTGCCTGCGGTTAGCAAAAGAAGCTGCTTCGCGCGGCGGCTGCGCGGCGGCCGTGGCGGCGGCGGCCGACGAATGGGCGGTGGCGAGTTTCATTAGCGGCAAAATAGGGTTTACCGATATCGCTCGGGCAGTGGAATCTGCTTTGGCGTCGGCGCCGGAAATGGCGTGCGATTCGGTGGAAGCGGTTATGGAGGCAAACGACTGGACATGGAAATTCTTGTCACGATAGGTTATATCGCTATTTGCGTGGTGATGTTTTCGCTCGCCATTGCGATTCACGAATTTGGGCATTTTATCGCCGCCCTGAAACTTGGGCTGAAGGTCGAGCGCTTCTCGATTGGGTTTGGTCCGGCGATCTGGAAGAAAACCTTTCGTGGGGTGGAGTACCGCATCAGTTGGATTCCCCTTGGCGGTTATGTTTCGATTCCCGACGTGGATAACGACGGCGTCAAGGCGATCGAACAGTCTGGCGGGAGCAGTCAATCCGTCTCCGTCAGATCAATTGCGCCGTGGAAGGAGCTTGTCGTTGCTTTCGCCGGTCCGGCGATGAACCTTGTCCTGGCCGCAGTCATCGCCTTTTTGCTGGCGTCGTTGCCGTCGGTGCGTTTCGGGCAGCGCAACGCGCAGGTCGATTGCTTGATTCCGGGCGGGCCGGCGGACAAAGCGGGCATTCTTCCCGGCGATACGATCATCGATATCGGCGGTCATGCGATACATTCGTGGACGGATATGCTGACCGAGGTGCAGATTACCGATTGCCGTCCAACCGACTTCACCATTCTGCGCGAGGGGAAAACTCTTGTCGTGCGGGTGGTTCCGGAGCGCGACGCGCAAACCGGCGCTTGTTTCATCGCGGCGGCCTCGACCAATGGTGTCGCCGCCTCGCCATGGATGCCCAGTCGCAATCCGTTGCGGCAGCTGGCGTGGGACGCCGGATCGATTTTCCGCGCCCTCAAGGGATTGGTTACGCCCGGTGAGATTAAGGCCACAAGCAAGGCGCTGGGCGGGCCAATCATGATCGCCGAGGGAATCTACGGGGCTGTGCGCCGCGATTTTTGCGACGGGTTGGGCTTCCTGCGGTTCCTCAACGTCAATCTTGCGGTCATTAACCTGCTGCCCATTCCAGTATTGGACGGGGGATTGATTTTGTTCGCCTTGTTCGCTATCGTCTTCAGCCGTCGCGTGCCAGAAAAGATCGTCGGCGCGCTTTCAACGGGCTTTATGTATCTGCTGCTGGCCTTGATGGGGGTCTTAATCGTGCGCGATTCGATGAGAAGCTGGCGAATCCATCACCGTGACGAGGCTCCCGCGTCGGAAACGGAAACGACAAACCGGGCGTTAGACGATGCACCTGAGAACACAGACCAGAACGCTGAAAATCGGTAAGCTCCCCGTCGGTGGCGGCGCGCCTGTTAGCGTGCAGACGATGGCCAACGTCGATCCGCACAACGCCGCGGAGCTTTCCGCGCAGATTGAACGCTGCGCGGTCTTGGGTTGCGACCTGTTCCGGCTGACAGTGCCCGATGCGGAAGCGGCCCGGGTTCTCGGCGAAGTGCGCAAGACTTCGCCTGTACCGCTGGTGGCCGATATCCATTTTGATTATCGTCTGGCGCTCATGGCAATCGATGCCGGATGCGATGCGTTGCGGATAAACCCTGGCAATATTGGTTCGCGCGAGGGAGTCGCGGCCGTGGCGCGGGCGGCGAAGGCCAGAGGCGCGGTCATCCGCATCGGAGTTAATTTAGGTTCGTTAGAGAAAGATCTCGCCACCAAGGTTCGCGCCGGTTCGTTGAGAGTTTCCCAGGCGCTTTGCGCGTCGGCCCTCAACCACCTCAAACTGTTGGAGGCCGAGGGGTTCGGCGATGTTGTCATTTCCGTGAAGGCATCAAACGTGCCGGATACGATTGAATCGTACCGGCTTTTGTCGGAGCGCACAGACTGTCCGCTCCACATCGGCGTGACCGAAGCGGGCACTTTCCTGCCCGGCACCGTGCGCAATTCAGTGGCGATGGGAATTCTGCTCAATGAAGGCATAGGCGATACGGTGCGCGTGTCGCTTACCGACCAGCCCGAGCAGGAAGTGCGCGTGGGCATGGAGATTTTGCGTTCGCTCGCTCTCAAGCCGCCGGGGCCGGCGATCACGTCGTGTCCGACATGTGGGCGGACGAAGGTCGATCTTTTCAAGGCGGCCAGCGAGGTGGAGATGGCTCTTGAGGCGTACAGCCGCCAGTTGCCTGCCCGGTCTGCCGCGAAGATTCCGCACGTAGCGGTTATGGGGTGCGTGGTCAACGGACCTGGCGAGGCGAAGGGGGCGGATATTGCGTTGTGCGGCCTCGACGGCGAATTCGCGCTTTTTGTCAAGGGCGAGCAAGTGGCTCGCTTCCCAGAAAACGAGGCGGCAAAAAGGGTTATGGAATATGTGGTTCGTCTATGATAACATGGCCGCTTTCGCGGTGGCGGCGTTGGCGTGCACGCTATCGTGGCTTTTCGGCGGCACGGTCGGCAGTTGTTTAGTCGCGGTGGTGCCGTGGCTGCTGGCGTTATTGCTGGAGGTGTTGCTCTGTTTTCCCCAGCGCCACCAAGGTGAAAGCGTCTATGAAGCGCGCGAAAGGGTGTGGTACGATCTTAGGCACGATCCTTTAGTGTGGGTGGCGGTCGGTTTCGCCGCGCTACTGATGATTCCGTTCGTCAACAAGGGGCTGTGTCCGGTTTGCGATTATGCGACCATCAATCTTGACAATGTCGATCCTTCTCCGACGATTCCGTTCATTCCCTTTTGCGTCAACCGGCTCGACCATCTCAATGTCGTCTTGTGGTTTGTCCCGGCGTTGGTGGCGACCATCACTGTCAGGCACGCTCTGCTCAAGCGTGGCAAGCGCTTGTTGCTCGAACTGATTGTCTGGAATGGCGTAGGACTGTCTTTCGTGGGCGCAATCCAGCAGATTACCGGCGCGGAATATCCACTTTGGGCTAATCTCGGCGGCCCCAAGGCGTATTTCTTCTCGACTTTCGGCTATCCCAACATGGCCGGAGACTATTTCACGACGCTTTTTGCGCTTGCGCTGGCGTTGTGGCGGTGGAAACTCGAGGAGGTCCGTCGTGAGAATCACCATCAGTCGGGCGACTCCATAGCGCGCGCACGCCATGGAATCTTTTGGCGGCGGCATCTAATGCTGATTCCGGCGATAATCTTTTTCTTTTCCGCATTGACTACGCTTTCCCGTGCCTCGATTCTGCTCGTCTCATCGTTGGCGATCATTTTCTTCCTGCACTCCTTCGCCTCCTTCTTCATGCGTTTGCCGCGGGCGCAGCGGCTCAAGGCGAGCGTGGCGAGTCTTTTCGGGCTCGTGCTCATCGCGCTATGCACGGTTGTTTTTATGCCCGACAACATGCGCCGGGAAGTGGATACGCTTAACACCACCGAGGTTCTCGACCGCGTCACCGGGAAAGGGCAGTACCATGTCCGCGTGGCTACCGAAATCTGGAAGGACCATCTGCTTTTCGGTTGCGGAGGCTGGGGATACAAGCATTTGTGCATCCCGAAGATGACCGACAAGGAACTCTCGCAGATTCAGCAGGTGGGCGGCATCAACGTCCATAACGACTATCTGCAGTTCCTGGCCGAACATGGGCTGGTCGGTTTCTCGCTGATCGTGGCCGTGGCGGTGCTCGCCGTCTGGCCGATAGGGCGCATCTGGCGTGCGTTGATGACAACCGTCCGTTTCATTCCGCCGAAGGAGCAGCCGCCCCGACCGGTGGCGGTGTTCGTTCTGCCGGCACCGGTGTTCTTCATTTTGTCCGCCGCCGTGGCTACATTCATCCATGGTTTCGGCGATTGTCCGCTACGCAGTCCGGCGGTATTGACGCTTTTCTTCGTTTCCCTTGCCGCGGTTGACGGTTTTCTGCCGCGGTTGAAGGGGGAATGACCTTAAATCGATATACGCAAAATCAACGGAAAATCACATTATGCTGCACGTCAACGAAAATTATCGCAAGATACAGGCAAGCTATCTGTTCACTGAAATCGCCCATCGCGTAGCGTCCCACCAGAGCGCCAATCCTGCCGCGAAGATCATCCGCCTGGGCATAGGCGACGTCACCGAACCACTGGCGCCTGCGGTTGTGGAGGCGATGCATCGGGCGGTGGATGACGAGGCTGGGCGCGCGAATTTCCACGGCTACGGCCCGGAACAGGGGTATGCCTTCCTGCGCGAGAAGGTTGCCGAAATCGATTTTCGCGCGCGCGGGATTGATATCGCCGCCGACGAGATTTTCATCTCCGACGGAGCCAAGTGCGATTGCGGCAACATTCAAGAACTTTTCGGTGACGATGTTAAGATTGCCGTGGGCGATCCAGTCTACCCTGTCTATGTCGACACGAATGTGATGGCAGGCCGCACCCTCGCGAGCGTCGACGGGCGCTATCCGGGGTTGACCTATCTTGAATGCAGCGCCGCTAATGGTTTCGTGCCCACGCCAGAGCAGGCCGCTGGCTGCGACGTCGTTTATCTCTGCTATCCCAACAATCCAACCGGCGCGGTGGCGACGAAGGCTCAGCTTCAGCAGTGGGTCGACTGGGCCAATGCCAACAAGGCGCTCATCCTCTTCGACGCGGCCTACGAGGCCTTCGTCCGCACGCCCGGCATTCCCCGCTCGATCTACGAATGCGATGGGGCGCGCACATGTGCAATCGAGTTTCGCAGCTATTCCAAGACGGCGGGTTTCACTGGCATCCGCTGCGGCTACACGGTTGTGCCGAAGAATCTCGTCGCCTACGCCGCCGATGGCACTGCGGTGGAGCTGCGTCCGATGTGGACGCGCCGCCAGACGACGAAGTTTAACGGCGCGAGCTACATTACCCAGCGCGGCGCCGAAGCGATATATTCTCCCGAAGGCCAGGCTCAGTGCCGCGCGACGATCGACTTCTATCTTGAGAATGGTCGGCTGATGAAAACGGCGCTTGAAGCGCGCGGTTATTCCGTTTACGGCGGCGGCGATTCGCCCTATTTGTGGGTTGATGTTAAGGGTGACAGCTGGGATTTCTTCGACCGACTGCTCAAGGAGGCAAATGTCGTCACTACGCCAGGCGCCGGCTTCGGTCGGGCGGGCGAGGGCTACATTCGCATTTCCTCGTTCAATTCGCGCGAAAATGTGCTTGAGGCAATCGAACGCCTGCGGAAGGCGCTTTGAGCATGGCGGGATTCTTCGCGAGCGCGGCAATTGCAGCGGCGATTGTTTCGGGTGGCGCGTCCGCCCTCGAGTGGCATCCTGCCGACGACTGGCGCGATGCGCCCGATCCAATCGCTTCGCCCTACGCGAGAAAGGGCGGCACAATCCGATTCAACGGTGCGCAGCCGCCCAAGAGTTTTAACGCCTATACCGACAACAATACTTATACGTGCATGACCTTCGCGCTCATGTACGAAACGCTGTTGTCCACCGACTCCGAAACGCTCGATTTCGCCCCTGCGCTTGCGCGTCGATGGGCGGTTTCCGGCGATGGCAACGAGTTTGTTTTCGTTCTCGACGAGCGTGCGCGCTGGTCGGATGGACGGCCAGTCGTCGCCGAGGACGTGAAATGGACGTTTGACACGGTGACGGACGGCGGCAGCGACACCGGCCCCTACAAGATGATCCTCGACCGGTTCGAGTCGCCGGAGGTGGTAGACGCACTGACCATCCGTTTTCGAAAGAAGGGCGGTGCCGGCAAGGACTGGCGCGATTTGCAGCACATTTCGAGTTTCTATATTATGCCGCGGCACTATTTTGCCGGCCGCGACTTCAATAAACTTGATTTGGTCGGCGCGCCGGTTTCGGGTCCATACTGCATTTCGCGCGCAATCGAGCAGGTGGAAACGGAATTCACCCGCGTCAAGAATTGGTGGCGCGGCGATTTTCCGTCTTGCCGTCACATCTGTAATTTCGACCGCATTGTGATGCGCTATTTCGTGAGCAATGAAAACGCTTTCGAGGCCCTGAAGAAGCGCGCCATCGACGTCTATCCCGTTTATACCGCGCGGATTATGGCTAACGAGACGAACGGCGAGAAGTTTGACAAGAACTGGATTCTGCGCCGCCGCGTGCGCAACCACAATCCCATCGGATATCAAGGTTTCGCTATGAATATGCGCCGCTGGCCTTTTGACGATGTGCGCGTGCGCAAGGCGATGGCCAAGCTCGTCGACCGCGAGACGATGAACCGCACGATGATGTATGGGGAGTATTTCCTGCTCAATTCCTATTACACCGACCTCTATGACGACGAACACCCGTGTGCGAATCCGCTCTACCTCTACGATTTCGAAGGCGCGAGGCGTTTGCTCGCCGAGGCCGGTTTCGTTCCCGATCCGCAGAGCGGAAGGCTCGTCCGAGACGGGCGGCCTTTCGAGTTTACCTTCTTGACCCGCAGTCCGGGAGAGACGAAATTCCTTTCGCTTTTCCACGACGCCCTCAGCCGCCTCGGGGTGACGATGCACATCGAGACGAAAGATTTCGCCGCGTGGATGCGCGATATGGATTCATTCAGTTTCGATATGACTTGGGCGGCGATGGGCGCGAGCGTCTTCCGTTGTCCAGAGGTGCAATGGCTTTCCTCCGAGGCCGATCGCCGCCAAAGCAACAATTACACCGGTTTCAAGTCGGCCGAGGTTGACCGTATCATCGAGGCCGAAAAATCGATGTCCACGATGGCCGAGCGCCAGGAGGCTTATCGCGCGATTGACAGGCTCGTCGCCGCGGAATGTCCGATGGCGCTGCTTTGGCAGATCCGCGAAATACGGCTGCTTTACTGGAATAAGTTCGGTATGCCCGATACGGTGCTTTCGCGCTACGGCGACGAGGAGTCGGTGCTTGCGTATTGGTGGTACGACGAGGACAAGGCGCGTGAACTCGACGAGGCGGTGGACGCGCGCTCGTTTTTGCCGTCGGTGCCGCTCAGGGTGGATTTCGACGAAGTCGTCCGCGCTCGTCGGGCCGGAGAAAAGGAGGGAGGCGCACGGTGAGCGACGACTACGAACTTATCGATTCGGGTGCGGGATGTAAACTTGAGCGCTTCGGACGCTATGTGCTGCAGCGCCCTTGTTCGCAGGCGTTGTGGCGGAAGTCCGCGCCAGAGGAAGTGTGGGCGCGAGCCGATGCGAAATTTGACCGGGAAGACGGCAACCGCTGGTTCGGACGCTCCAATCTGCCGCGCGAGTGGCAGATCGAAACGGCGGGAATCCGCTTTCGGCTCGGCGGCACCGATTTCGGACATCTCGGAATTTTCCCGGAACAGCGCGCGCAATGGCGGTGGATCCGTGAAACGGTGGCAAAGCGCCGTGCCGCGTCTGGCAGCGTCAGCGTGCTGAATCTTTTCGCCTATTCGGGCGGTTCGACGATGGCCGCTGCGCTTGGCGGCGCCGAAGTTTGTCATCTCGACGCCTCGAAGGGGATGGTTGAATGGGCACGCGCGAATGCCGCGCTCAACGGCCTTGCTTCCGGTCCGGTGCGGTGGATCGTCGATGATGCGCATAAATTCATGAAGCGGGAGATTCGCCGCGCTCGGCGGTACGATGCAATCGTTCTCGATCCACCCACCTTCGGACGCGGCGCTGGCGGCGAAACCTACAAGATCGAGCGCGATCTCGCACAGACGCTGTGCCTTGTGCGCGAACTGCTTTCCGCCAATCCGCTGTTTGTTCTTTTCTCGTCGCACACGCCGGGACTTTCGCGGATTGTCGCCGAAAACATCCTTTCCCAGCTTTTCCCGTCCGCTGTTCTCGAATCGGGCGAAATGCTGTTGGAAGGGCGCTCGTTGTCTTGTCCCAGCGGAATTTTTTGTCGCGCCGTGTTCAATTTGGTATAATAGGGACATGAATCCCCCTCGTGAACTTCAGGGCGCTTTTCCGTCTCGTGCAAGGAACGCCAACAAGTATTCCGTCGGCACCGTTGCCGTGGTCGGCGGATCGGGTCACTACATCCACGCGCCTGTAATCGCCGCGCTCGGCGCGCGCGCGGCCGGCGCGGGACTGGTACAGCTCGTCGTGCCAGATGCCTCGCGCATCGCCGCAGGCGCGCTTGTGCCGGAGGCCACATTCATGAAGCTCTCCCCTACCGTCGTGCCGCCGCGAGCCGATGTCATAGTGATGGGCATGGGACTGGGCGTCGGGGTGAACACCCAGTTGATTGTCTCGCGGCTGCTGTCTGGCAGCAAGGGCCGATTTGTAATCGATGCCGACGCGCTGGGGGTGCTTGCGCAGTGGTACGGGAAAAGCGACCGCTTCGCCCCAGCGGATGGCCAGCAGCTGGTGCTTACGCCACATGAAGGCGAGGCTGCACGCCTGCTCGGCTGGAAACGCGAGCGGGTGGAGGCTTCGCGCAGGCAGGCCGCTTTGGAAATCGCTGCGCGCTACGGCGCTACTGTGGTGCTCAAGGGAGCTGGCACGCTTGTCGTTTCTCCCGACGGCGGCGAAATCTACGAGAACGCCACGGGCAACCCTTTTATGGCGCTCGGCGGGATGGGCGATCTGCTCGCGGGGATGATTGGCGCGCGGTGGGCGTATCTCAAGGGCGAACCTTTCGTGGCGGCGGCTTCGGCGGTATGGCTGCATGGAGCGGCTAGCGACGAACTTGTCGCTCGCGGGGGCGATCCTTCGATTTTGAACACCGCCTCTGCGGCCGGGTCGCTGCGGACGAGGCTTGAGGGCGGCATTCCGCCAACGGCAAACAGCAAAGGATGATCGGCATGGTCAACTACGAAGGTTTGATAACCAAACTTAGCGAGTCCACCGAACAGTTCGGGCTTTTGACGATGCAGGCGACGAGCACCACCAGTCGGCTGATGCGCGTATTCCCCGACCGGCTCAAGGCGCTTTTTTCGGCCGAGCACGGTTTTTTCGGATCTGCCGCCGCGGGCGAGAAGACCGCGAGTGCCTGGCATCCGTTCTGGAACCGTCCGATTCATTCGCTCTACGGCGAGCACCGAACACCCACGCCGGAAATGCTCGAGGGCATCGGGCGGATGGTGGTCGATCTTTGCGATATCGGTGTTCGATGCTACACTTACTTGGCCACGCTCAAGAACGTTCTCGAGGCCTGCGCGCGAGCCGGCATTCCCGTTACTGTGCTCGACCGCCAGGTTCCGATGGGCAATGTGCTCGATGGCCCGATGCGGCGTCCGGAATATTCGAGTTTTGTCGCGCCTATCAACGTTCCCATGTGCCACGGCATGACGCCGGGGGAATCTGCGGAGTGGATCAAGAACGCGGAAGCGCTCGATCTTGAACTCGATGTAATCAAGCTTGAGGGATGGAACCATCGCATGCACGACCCATGGCCGAATTTCGTCCCCCCCAGTCCCGCCATTCGCAGCTGGGACAGTGCCGTAGCTTACCCGATGACCGTGTTCACCGAGGCGTATCCTGCCGTGGATTGCGATCGCAGCGGTCCGCTTGCCTTCCGCGTCATCGGTGCGCCGTGGATGGATGCGAAGGGTCTCATGGCCGATCTTCGCCAGGGGCTCGATGCGTGTGGGGTGGAAATGCGCCCGTTCCGCTATTCTCCCGCTGGTGGGCGTTACGCCGGCTTCAACCTCAACGGTATTCTTTTTTCAGTGTCGCGTCCGGGAACATATTATCCGGTCACGGCGAGCGTGCTAATCTTCACCGCGCTACTGCAACACTACGGCAACAAGGTTACCGCCGGCGCGCGTCCGGAATGGCTCGATAAACTCTACGGAAGCAGCGAAGTTCGCGACACGCTACGCGCTGGCGATCTTTCTTCGCTTTTCCAGGGTTGGATTGACGCGCAAGACGAATACCTGAAGACCAAGGTCGACCTCTACGCCTGAGGGGAGGCCGGTTTTCCATCGTGGTCGTCGCGCGCTTGCGCCGGCATCGCCGGCAGCGAGAAGGAGAAGA
>CALYTX010000025.1 GCA_945487985.1 uncultured Verrucomicrobiota bacterium
GGCGTTGGCGATGGCAAGCCCCATCCGCCACAACGCTACAATCTGGGCTACACTCTCGATTCCGATTTGAGGGCACCTGGCGCGGGAAACTGCCAGATTGCGCAATAAGTTATGCGTGCAAGAAAAGGTCGTTTGCCTTTCGTCGTGCTTTACGAAGACGAATCGATAATCGTCATCGACAAGCCCCACGCGTTGCTTTCCACTCATACGAAGTTATTTGGACGCGCCGCGCGCGAAGCACAGCCGACGGTTGAAAATCTGATTAACGATTACCTGCGTAAGGGACAGTTAAAATCGAAAAAGCGAGTTTGGTTAGTGCATCGTCTCGATCGCGAGACCAGCGGGGTGATGATGATGGCCAAGTCGCTTGAGGCTTCCGAGTTCTATCGCGCCGATTGGAATCGGCTTACAAAAAAGACCTATCTTGCGCGCGTGAAAGGGCTGATCGAGGCCGACGAGGGAGTGTTTGAATCGTATCTGCGCGAGGATGACGACGGCTACAAGGTCCGTTCGGTCACGCCTCAGTCTGGTTCGCACCGCACCATCCCTAAAGGCGGCAAGCCCGCTCGATTGGCTAAAACTTCGTGGCGGAAGCTTTCCGCAGGCAAGACGACGACGCTGGTGGAGGTTTATCTGCATTCCGGACGCAAGAATCAAATACGTGTTCATTTCGCCGAAGCCGGTCATCCGGTTGTGGGCGATTGCAAGTACGGCGGCGGCAAGGCTCCGAGGATGCTTCTGCACGCGCTCAGGCTGCGCGTGCGCCATTTCCGTACCGGTGAATGGATGGAGTTTGTCGCGCCCGCGCCACAGGCGCTTTTCAGCGAGGAGCGTACGTAGCCATGGGGTGGACTGGCTGGATTCTTGCCAGCGCGGTGTTCCTCGCGTTCTACGACATCGCGAAAAAACACGCTGTAGCCGGCAATGCTGTTTTGCCGACCTTGCTTTGCTCTACGCTTTTTGGATGTGCCGCCTTCGCCGCGGTCGCGCTCACCATCGGCGGCGGCGTCGAGACGCTTATGCGCATTGATGCGAGAATTCTGCTGCTGGCGTCGGTCAAGAGCGTGATTGTGGCTGTGTCTTGGGTGTTCACGTTTTGCGCCCTGCGAACGCTGCCCATCACAATTGCCACCCCCATTCGTGCTTCCGCGCCGGCCCTTGTGTTCCTGATTGCTTTTTTTCTCTACGGCGAAAGACCGAGTCCGCTTCAGGGAGCGGGCATGGCGATGGTGTTTGCGGGCTATTTCGCATTTTCCTGGGCGGGAAAGAGCGAGGGCATTGATTTCTTCCGTTGTCCTGCCGTGGGGCTGGCTGTTCTTGGGGCGGTGTTTTCGGCGTGCTCGGCCATTTGGGACAAATACTTGTTCCAGTGTTGTCGGCTCGACAAGGAAGCGGTCCAGTTCGTTTTCCAATGCGCGCTCGTAATCGTCTACGGCACTATGCTCTCGATACGCTGGGCGTTTCGGGTTCTTCTTGGTAGCGCGGACGGAGGATGTCGTTTTCAATGGCGATGGTCGATTCCTTTCGTCGGCATATTGCTTGCCACTGCCGACTGGCTCTATTTCTCCGGCATCGCCTCGGATGGCGCGCCAATTAGCGTTGCCTCGTTGATGCGGCGTTTTTCAGTTGTCATTACGTTTCTTGCCGGGGCGAAATTCTTTCACGAGCGCAACCTTGTGCGCAAAGGCATTGCCCTCGCGGCGATTCTATCTGGGGTGATATTGCTTTGTCTGTGAACGCTGCTGTGGAGATATACGCAGTCAGGGGGAATGGCTCCATATACTATCCTTTTGAGTATTGTCGCTTTTCATAGGGGTTTGATACAATCGACTTATGAAATATTTGCTTATATTTTTGCTCGGGGTGACAGCCTGTGGTTGCGCCATTGACAAAGTTTCCTCCGCTCCGGCGGGATTCGTGACTGCCGTCGGCGACAAGCTTTTCGACCAAGCCTCGGGCGGACGGCGAATCGTGCTTCGAGGCGTCAATGCCGGCGGCTGGCTCGTTACTGAAAACTGGATGTGTCCCAACAAGATTGCCGCTTCGGAAACGGAAACCTACGAGAGTTTTGTGCAGCGTTTTGGACGTGAACGGGCCGACGAACTCTACGAGGTTTATCGTGATTCGTGGTGGGGCGAAGAAGATTTCGCCAATATCCGCTCGTTAGGGATGAATGTCATCCGTCTGCCATTGGGCTGGCGCGAGTTGATGACCGCCGAAGGTGAGATGCTGGAAGCCGGTTTCCGGCGTATCGATTGGTTTATCGATCGCGCCGCGCATCATGGACTCTACACGATTCTCGACTTGCACGCGGCGCCAGGCAGCCAGAACGGGCGCGACCACTCCGGGGAAGTTCGCTTTGCGAAGACCTTTTTCGACGAGAAATATCTAAATCTGACCTGCCGGCTATGGCGGACTCTGGCTTCGCGCTACCGCGATAATCGCTGGGTGGCGGCGTATGATTTAGTGAACGAACCTGAAGGTAAGGTTGGCGGGCTTTCAAGCGATCCAGCTGTCGAGAAGGGTATCGACCGGCTCTACCGCAGCGTCCGCGAGATCGATTCCGACCACTTGATTATGATTGGCGCATGCTGGGATCCGTGCCATCTGCCGCCCCCGGCTAAATACGGTTGGACGAATGTGGCTTACGAATATCACTTCTACGCCTGGGGCGCGGAGAAGGATTCGCGGAAGATTCTCGAAAACCTCGAGATGCACCGTGACCGCGAGCGCAAGGACGGCCATAAGGTTCCTGTGTACGTGGGCGAGTTCACCTTCTTTGTGGATGAGGCCTGGGAGCAGTGCCTGCAACTTATGGCCGAAGAAGGGTGGAGCTGGAGCGTTTGGACGTGGAAGAATACAAGCCCCAACTATAATTGGGGTTTGTGGCGCGGCTATTACCATTCGCCGGAAACCGACGCGCTCAAGAGCGACGACTTCGAAACGGTGAAAAGAAAGTGGCGGGCGATGGGGAAACGAGGTGTTTTCCAGCGTAACCGCCGCGTGACCGACATTATCCGCCGCCACATTGAGAAATACCCCTTTTGAGTATTGTTCGTACGAACCGGCAATTGCTATAATTTCAACTGCTAAATCAATTATTCTATGGAGATGAAATCAAAATGAAAATGAAGATGATGATCCTGGCGCTCGCATTCGCGGGGGCGGTTTCGATGCAGAAGGTTTGCGCCGACGACCAGTCTAACGCTGCGGCAACGCCGGCTGGGGAGGTGGCGGCTGCGCCCAACGAAGTGACGGCGCTCGACCAGTTTGCCATCTTCTGGCGACAGGGCGGTCTGACAATGTATTTCATCGCGGCCCTGTCGATTCTCGGCATCGGTTGCGCGCTGGAACGATTTTGCCATCTGGGAAAGAACCGTACGGTTCCGGACGGCTTTACGGCGGAAGTGATTTCGCTCTGGAAAGCCGGCAAGTTCGACGATGTGGCCGCGCTTTGTCGCGACAACAACTCGATGCTTGCGCGCGTAGTTGAGACGATGCTTCAGCACAAAGATTCGAAAGACTACCAGGAAGTGAAGCTGTTCGCTGAAGACAAGGTCGGCCGCGAGTTGCGTCTCGAGAACCGCAAGGCGGCGATGCTTTCAATGGCGGCAACCCTCGCGCCGTTGCTGGGCCTTTTCGGCACCGTATTCGGTCTTTTAGGAGCGTTCGGCACGGTGGCGGCGATGGGTGAGATGGGCGATGCCTCGGTCTTGGCTGACGATATCGGCAAGGCGTTGGCCACCACTGTGGCAGGGTTGGCTGTTTCGATGCCGTGTCTTTTCGTTTTCGGATTGATCAAAAACCGTCTCAATCTCTATGCCGTGTTGCTGGAGGAGGAAGTGGCCGATCTTGTCAACCAACTTTTCGTCAGAAAGTGAGGGACGGAAATGGCCGTCAAATACGATGAAGACGAAAAAATCGAAGTGTCGCTCACTTCGATGATGGATTGCATCTTTCTGATGCTGATCTTCTTTCTGGTCTCGAGCCAGCTGAAGAAGGTCGAGAAAGAAGTGCCTCTCGAGCTGCCGACGGCGAATGTCACCCGAAGCGTGAAGGCGACAGCCGACCTCATCAAGGTTTCCGTCACCGCCAAAGGAGAACTCTACGTCAACTCCAAACCCGTCGGCGCGGCTGGGTTGCGCGCGGCGCTCACCGCCGCCAGGGCGGAAAACCCCGACCGGCGCATCCGGCTCGACGGCGACGTCTACGCGCCATTCCGTTCGATTGTGCAGGTGCTTGACACTTGCCAGCAGGAAGGGCTGGTGGTGGTCGGTATCCATACGGCCGATGGACTTCCCAAATAACGCTATTTAAACCATTGCTGAACAATGCAAACCAATCTCTTTGCCGATGAGATTCGCCAGCGCGAGCGCGAAAGGCGGCGGCGAGAGCCGCTGTGGAGTCTGTTGTCGTTTCTGCTTCACGGCGCGCTGTTCGTCGTAGTCGTCTTGTGCACTCCGGTCAAGGAATTGATCATCCCCGAGTCTCGCGAGAAGGCCAATCCGGCGGCGGATTTGCCGGCCGATCGCATTGAAGATATCGGAGAGCGCCTTTCTGAAGTGCGCATGAACGAGTTGCTTGCGCAGATACAGGTTATGCAGGATGTTCTGCATAATATTGATATTATGAAGGAGCAGCTCGCCAAAGACTACGACCAGTTCGCCGAGAAGACTTCCGAGAATGTCCGCTCGGAACTGGAAAGGTTCGTTGCGGAAACGGCTCAGGCTCAGGCTCAGACAACTGCGGCTCAGACTGAAGTTCGCAGGCAGATCGAGGCGATGGTCGAGATCGAGACGAAAGCCGACCTCGCCGATAAGCAGGTTTCCGAAGAGTTGCGGCAGCAAGCCCAGAAACTTCAGGAGGAAACTTGCGAGAAGACGAATACTGCCCAGGCGAACGCCGTCAACGCGCTGGACAAGCTCGAGGTCAAGGCCGATTTCGCCGGCTTTAAGAAAACCGCCGAAGCGGCCGCGAAATTCCGCGAGGCGCAGATAGAGGCGGCCAAGCAGCAAGATGCCAGCCAGAACGAATCTATTGTCACTGCCCGTGAACTTGCCAAGATAGCGGATGCGGAAAAGCGCTACAAAGCCGAGGATGCGAAAATGGCCAAAGCTCAAGCCAAGCTTGAGGAGAACGCCCAGCTCAAGGCCAAAGCCGACGAGCTCGCCGCCAAGGCGGAGACTTCTATCATGCAGGCCAGCATCGCACGCGACCGCCTCAAGGAAGAAAAAAAATGGGAAGAGGCAAAGAAGCATCAAGCGGCAATTGCCGCCAGCCATCGCGAACTCGACAAGGCCAAGCGCGATTCGCAGAACGCACAGCGGCGCATCAATGAAGCAAAAAGTGCTTATGCCCATGCGGAAAAGCGCCGCAGTGAATTTGCCGACCAGTGCGAGCAGTTGGCTAAAACCAGGAAAGAGAAGGGCAATGTTCGTCAGCTTGAGAAACTCGACCGTGCAAGCGAATCCCAGCGGCGCCTGAACGAGCGTATCGAGACGCTCAAGGCGATTCTCGCAGCCGATTGCGCCCAGCTCGAAAAACTTGCGCAGGGCGACGCCCGGGAGGAAAACAAGCTTGTCGATGCGCCGGCAGCGCAAATGGATATGAATGCGGCTTACGAACTGGCGAAGGAATTAGAAAGCGCAATTGCCGAAAGTTACAAGGACATCAAAGCCACCGAAACGGCCATAGCCAAGAAGATGAGTTTCACCTCTGCCCATAAGATCACCGATGTAGCCAAGCCCGCGCGTCTATCCGCCGACGTTGAGGCTCTGGAAGCCAAGCCACGCACGAAAGAAGCTCTCGACCGGCAGAAGGTTGCGCAATCCGAAGTCGTTCGTGAAGCCGACAACATGGTCGAGTCGACAGTAGCAATGATGAACGAGGCAATGGAAATCGTGTTCGGGAAGGACGAAGCGAGCGAATTGTCGTCCAAGACCAGTCCGCGCGAGGTGAAACGTCTCGAGGAGGCTGATTTGGCAGAGCGTTCAAGCGACCAAGCTGTCGCCGAGCGCATGGCGGCAATGGAGGCTGCAAACGACTATCAGCTCAAGCTCGCAGACGCGGCGGCCGAGGATGCTTCCGCCAAGGCGAAAGATCTGGCCGAACTTATGCGTGAACAGCAGAGTTCGGCGGCCGAAGAAGGCAAGGCGAAAGGCTTCGCAGGCGGGCCTCCGGGACTCAAGAGCGGCGAACTTTCGCTCGTTCCAGGCAATGTTGTTTGTCTTGGCGGCGAGGCTAAAAATGCCATTCCGGCAAAATGGATGTACATCAATTCCTGGCATGTGATTGGTCCGTTCCCCAACCCGAACCGCGTTAATTTGCGTCGCAAATTCGCGCCGGAGTCGAAGGTCGATCTCGATGCGACCTATGTGGGCAAGGATGGTCGGGTTCTGAAGTGGGAGTTCTGCCAGGCCAAGAGCTGTCCGCCGCCACAGCCGTGGATGGCCGACTGGCGCGCCGAAATCATCCCCGAGAAGAAGGAGGAGTATTCGATCTACTACGCCTACGCCGAGGTGTTTTTTGACGAAGATTGCGATAGGTGGGTGGCTATCGGTTCTGACGACCGCAGCGACATTTGGTTAAACGATGTGCCGATCTGGGGCTCGTCGAACAAGCTCAAGGCGTGGACGCTGGCGGAGGATTTTCGCCGGGTGCATTTCCGCAAGGGACGCAACCGCATCCTCGCGCGCATTGAGAACGGCCACTGGAATTGCGGATGGTCGATGTGCATTTCACTTGAGGATGGCAAAGTCGGCCTATAACGGAAATGTAGAGCAGGAAAGGAAGGAACTATGAAAGGGATTCTGCTGGCAGGTCTGTCGATGTTGGCGCTTTGCGCTGCGGGTGAGGTGGCGATTACCAACGGCACGGAATGGGTTGCGTTTCGTTTCAACAACGAAATCAAGGATGGTTCGATTCTCGATTTCAGCGACATTCTGCCCGCGGATCGTCCGGCTGGATCGCGGCACGGGCGGCTGATTGCCGACAAGCACGGTCGTCTTATCGGCGAGAAATCGGGTGAACGCGTCCGTCTTATTGGCGCCAATCTCAATTTCGAGGCGAATTTCATGGACAAGGAGTACGTCGATGCATTGGCTCGGCAATTCCGTCGAATGGGTTACAATTCGGTGCGCTTCCACCATATCGACGTACTGTTGATGTCTGGGGGCTGGAATGGCTGGTGGTCGAGCGCAATTGACACAAATATGCTCGATCGGCTCGATTATGCCTTCGCCGCGTTCAAACGCGAAGGAATGTATGTTACGACAGATTTCTACCAGATGCGCCGCGTCAGCCACCGCGAATTGCCCTCGCTCAAGCTGAAGAAGCCGCTCGGCTTCGGCCAGTTGAAAGGTTACCTTGCATTGTTCGACGAGGCGTTCGATGTGTGGTGCAAGTTCGCTAAGCAGTTAATGAACCATGTCAACCCATACACGAAAATGACCTGGAAAGACGACCCGGCTCTCGCGTTTGTTGTCGGCGACAACGAAGATACGCTGATGTCGATCTGCGGACACGTGCCGGCCAACGGACAAATCAAGGAAAAGCGCGCCAATGCGCTTTTCGAGGAGCAGTTTTCAATCTGGAAGGAAAAGAACGCCATGGAGTTCGAGCTCAACGGCTGTTCGCCGCGGCACGAGTTGTGGTACGATTTCCTTATCGAGAAGGGTTCTGGCATCCAGCGCAAGTATGTTGATTTCCTTAATGGCAAACTTGGATACAAGGGGTTCGTCTCGGGGGCGAACTGGTGGGATTTGAAGTTTTCCGTCTATGAACGCGAAGAGTTGACCATGGTCGACAACCACGGCTATGCCGATCACCCGCAATCGGGCGATGGATACACGCAATGGACGCAACAGTCGAACACCAAGGGCCATCCTGCCTACGCCGAGCCGATGATGAAAGCGCCCACCCGCATTCCCGGCCGGCCTATGGCCATTACCGAATGGCAGTTCTGCATGCCCAACCAGTTCCGCGCCGAGTCTGGACCGGTCATGGGCGCGTATTCCGCCTTTCAGGATTGGGATGCGACGTATCGGTTCGCCTGGAGCCACAATGCCAAGAATGTCAAAGCGCAGATGCCGATGAGCTCGCAGAGCTGGTTCGACATTGCTAGCGATCCGCTCAACCAAATTTCCGATCGGATCAACGTTATGCTGTTCCGCCGCCAAGATGCGTCTCCCGCGAAGGAAATGCACGTTTACGCTGTAACGCGCGGTGATGCTATCGGGGCTATGGGCGACATGTGGAAAACTGGTCTGTTCCCCGCGCGCTTCACTGCGCTTGGATTTCGCCACGCCATCGGCTCGCAATTAGTCGATGCCAAACATCCCCTCAAGCGGAAGTATTCGAAAGTATATTCCGCCGGCAAGAAGAACCCGATCGCCCGCAACCTCATGAACGGCAACAGCTGGTCGCCAGTTTCGTCCATGCCGGAAATCGCCTGGGGACGCGAGGAGGTCGTTTCTGATACGGGCGAGCTGGCCTGGAGCCGTGCCGGACGCGTCACCGTGGCCACTGCGAGAACCGAGGCAATTGTCGCCTACCCCAAAGGCGAAAAGAGCTCAGATGGCTTCATCGCCGGGGGATTGTCGATGAAACCGGTTGACCGCTATCAGGTTGTCGCGGCAACATCGCTTGACGGCGGCAATCTTCGCGCATCCCGAAAGGTGCTTTTCTTCCACCTTACCAATATGTACAATCACAAGATGGTTTTCGACCAATCAAATCTCAAATGCGTGAGAAACTGGGGTAAATTGCCGTATCTCGTCGCCTGCGCAACGGCGGAAGTGAAGTTTGCCAGTAGCGTCGAAGGAATGGAGCTTTTTGCGCTTCGCTATGACGGCACGCCAGTGCGCAAGGAAAAAACCGTTTATGCCGACGGATCTTATTCCTTCAAGCTTGCCATCACCCCCAAGGAAGAGGCAGTCGCCTACTATGCGCTCGTGCCGGCCGGCAGCATCGAGGTGGATCATACCTTGCCGCCGCCGATAGAAGGGCTTGAGGATGCCACGATGGCAGAGAAGGTCGTCGTCGATCCCGAGGCTACGATGGGAGATCTCGCGGCAATCAAGGATGCTTTCGGAAAGGAGGTAATCGCTCGCCTTGATGGCTGCCCAGAAACGATCAAAGCCGTCTCGTCCATCCCGGGAGTGATTGCCTTTGCCGTCCGCGGCGAGGGTAAGGCACTGGCGGTTCTGGGCAATGAAAAGGCCGCGGCTGCGGAGGTCGATTTCGATCTTAATCCGGCATGGAAGCTTAAGAGCATTGCCGATTTGAAAACTGGGGAGGAGATTGAGATTCCGCCGACTGGAATCGTGCTGCCGGCTAACTCCATGGCGATTATCGAACTGGTGCCTGCCGCCTCTGCGCAGACAGAAACAAAAAACGTCCCGCATAACAGCGGCATCACGGATGATACATCACTCGATTGAAATCAAACGCGATAGCGTCAAAACAAAATAATCAGCCCCTCTTCCCGAAATCATCCTGCCGGCGGCCGAGAAACGATTTGCGGCCGCCGCGCTTTTCTTTGGCGCGGTTGCGCTTTGCGGGATGTATCCACGGCGCCTGCGGTAGCCCCGCGTTCGTCTTGCCGCATTTGCTTTCGGCGAATTCATCGTGCAGAGGGTGGTCACGGTCGACAGGTATCGTTTTGCGGATAAAGCGCTCGATCGCCTTAAGCTGGGTGCGTTCCTCGAGCGTAACGAAACTAATCGCCGCGCCCGATTCTCCTGCGCGCGCAGTGCGCCCGATGCGATGGACGTAGCTCTCGGTTTCCAGCGGCAGCTCCATATTGATGACTGCGCTCACTTCGGGCACATCGATGCCGCGGCTAGCGATGTCGGTAGCCACCAGCACGCGCACTTCGCCCTTGCGGAATCCTTCGAGTGCGCGCGTGCGCTGATTTTGCGTCTTGTCGGAATGGATTGCTGCGGCGGGGATTTTTTCGCGTAGCAGCTTCTTGTTCACTCGGTCGGCGCCGTGGCGCATTTTGGTGAACACCACAACCTTGGCCCATTCGGGGTGGGTCTTTAGCAGCAGCAACAACAGGGCATCCTTTTGCGATTTTTCCACGAACATCACCTTCTGGTTGATTTTTTCGACCGCCGGGGAGTCGGGATTGATGTTTACCATCGCCGGATCGTGGACAAGTTCGCCAGCGAGATTGCGAATCTGCGGTGACATCGTCGCGCTGAAAAAGAGCGACTGGCGCGCCTTGGGAAGCTTCGAGATTATCCGCCGGATGTCGGGAAGGAAACCCATATCGAGCATTCGGTCGGCTTCATCGAGAACGAAGCACTCGACTTCGTCGAGATAGACGAAGCCCTGAGTCATTAAATCGATTAGCCGTCCGGGACAGGCAACGATTGTTTCGGCACCTTTTTTTATGTCCTTGACTTGTCCGTGCTGTGAAACCCCGCCGATGAGGCAGGCGAAAGGCAGCTTGGTGTAGAGCGAAAATTTCCGCAGGTTCTCGGCGGTTTGCACGGCAAGTTCCCTCGTGGGGGAAAGTATCAGTGCGCGCGGGCGACCGATATGGCGCTTCTTGCGCACCTTGACAAGGCGGTCGAGAATGGGCAGCACGAACGCCGCCGTCTTGCCAGTGCCGGTCTGCGCCGTGCCGATGAGGTCGCGTCCAGCGAGCAAATAGGGTATGGCTTGCGCCTGGATTGGCGTAGGAGTTTTGTAGTTTGCTTCGTTAATCGCCTGTTGCAGCGACTGATCGAGCTTGCCGAAAATATTGCCTTCAAACATGGTTCAATTATAGCATATTATGCTTATGGTTTGCGGCTCTGGCGCAGCTGGATACGATAAGCCTCGCAGCCGATGGATAAAGGGTTATTGATACATAGACATTGACACACTTGGCGTGCTTATGGCATGCTGTCAACCATGAGGAAGACGAGGA
>CALYTX010000026.1 GCA_945487985.1 uncultured Verrucomicrobiota bacterium
CGCGCAAGATGGCAGAGGAAGCCGCCGCGCGGTATTGGGAAGAGCATACCCGGCAAGCGGCCCGGCATGAGCCGTCGGGCGCAACCGTGGCCGACCTGTGCGCGGCGTGGGACGCCCATTGCCGCGAATACTACAAGGGGTCGAGCACGTCAATCAACGCGATCATAGACGTGCGGATGTTCCGCGATCTCTACGGCTCGGCGGCGGTCGCGGAGTTGACGCACGCCGACATGCTCGCGCTCCGTGATGCGCTGGTGCGCTCCGGGGTTTCTCGCAATACGGTCAACCGCCGCCTGTGGCGGGTCAAGTACATGCTCGCGTGGGCGCTCGACGAAGCCCTCATCACGGCGACGGTCAAGGCGGAGTTGACGCAGGTCAAGGGCGTGAAGCGCGGCAGATCCGCCGCCCCGGAACGCGCCCCCGTCCGCCCCGTCGATGATGCTACGGTTGCGGCGACGGTCGAGCGGATGATGCCCAACACGGCGGACATGGTGCGCGTCCACCGTCTGACGGGGATGCGCCCCTGCGAGATGTGCGCCCTGCGCTGGTCGCTGATCGACACGACGCGGACGCCGTGGGTGTACCGTGTGCCGGCCGAAGCGAACAAGAACGCATGGCGCGGCGAATTGGGCCAGCCGCGCGTTGTCTGCATCGGGCCGAAGGCGCGGGCGATCCTGGAGCGCCATAGGGGCGGCGGCGATGTGCCGTTCTCGCCGACGCGCTCCATGGCCGAGCATATCGCGGCGCAACGCGCAGCACGCAAGACGCCGATCTATGGCCAGCGCAAGAGTGCGCCGCACGTCCCCCGCGTTCTCGGCGACTGCTGGACGTCGGACGCATACGGCAAGACAATCGCGGCGGCATGCCGACGCGCCGGAATCGAGCCGTGGGGCGCGAATAGGCTGCGCCACACCTTCGGCACGGAAGTCCGCCGGGAGTTCGGCCTGGATGCCGCGAAGGCCGTGCTCGGCCACACGGACGGCGGCTGCATCACGGACGTATACACGTTTGATGCGGTAGAGGATGAGACGGTGCGCCGCGCCGCGCCAGCGGTCGAGGCGCTCGGGTGATATAATATCCACCACACACGAAAGGAAACCACACAATGATAGCATCAACCTTCAACTTTGCAGACGGCATCGCGATCACATTCGCCGTCGTCTTACTGCTGGCCGTTTGCGGCTGCGGGCACTTCCTCAACCAGATGCGGGACATCCTGCGGGATATGCAGGCAACGCAGCGCAAGATGGCCCAGCGCATGGGCGTGCATGTCAAGTAGCCAAAAAAGCCCCTGCCGGGAAGAATCGGCAGGGGCAAGCGGCGGCGGAGAAAGGAGTGGGAGTGAACCGCCGCCGCCAAATTATTGGACGCTGTCGGCGCTTGCTTCGGTCGGCTGGATGGAGATCTCGCCAGACTGGACGCCGGTAGTCTCGATCACGCCGAAGTAGCTGTTAGTATAGGCGTTGGTGTAGGTCATCGAGGCGACGCAGTTCTTCGCCGCGTAGAAGTCGATGCCATCGAGCGAGTAGAGGGCGCGGGCCTTGACCGATGAGGTCGGCTCGCTGATCTCGATGGGCGCCAATACCGACCCCATGCGTACCTGCGCCCCGGCGTTGTCATAGAACGAAGCGCACCCGGCGAGAAGCGCGGCGAATGCGACTACAGTCATCGTCTTTGTCATCTTCTGATCCTCTCTGTTGACGGTTGAGAAACGCGCCGCGCCGGGTAAACAACCGGGGTGGTAAGATTCCCCAAAACCCCGGCGCGGCGCAAAGGGGGCTATGCGGCGCAGTCGATGCAGGTATCGTCGTCGGGCAGCTTCCAGGCGTCCAGCGCGGCCTTCGTGCGATCGTGGATAACGGCGACCTCATCCGTCGTAATCTCAAGATCCTCAAGCGCGGCGACGGCTTCGGCGACAGCGTCCACTGTGGCCTTGTATGCGGTCTGCCACTTGGTGGGGCAGAGCCATTTGATGGCGGTGAGCGTCGCGAGCACCTTATGCGCGAGATTGAGCGCGCCCTGCACCCGCTGTTTGGTCGCTTCATTCATCCCGGCAAGCGCGGCGTTGAGAACGCCGAGCAGATACTCGACGACGCCGGAGACGCCGCCGAAAATATACTTGAATGCGATCTTGATTGTGCTGATGTTCATTTTTCGGTTTCCTTTTTTTGGTTGTCCAAATCACGACGCGGCGAGAAGCTTGACCACCGCCGCGCCGCCTCCCATGGCCACGACGTAGCGCAGGAAGGCCAGCATGACCTGCGCGCCCTTGACGCGCTGACTTTTTGCGTCCGCCCGCGCTACGAGATCCTTGACGCGCTCGGCGGTCTTGCGCTGGCAGTCGATTAGCGCGGCGAGCATGTGCCCCTGCACGGTCTCCAGGGCCTCGCGGCGGCGGTCGGCGTCCATGATGGCCTTCGCGTCCTCGAGCTCGCGGTTGAGCGCGTCCTGCATTTCGATTGTCATTGGTCGCCGCCCTTATTCGATCCGATCGTTTTCACGATATTGGTCACAGTGGCGCCGTTAAGTTTGTTCTCGAGCGCGGCGATTTGCGCTTCGAGCGCGGCAAGCGGCACGCCGGCCTTCATCTCCTCGACCTGCTTCTTGAGCGCCGCGATCCGCTGGCGAGTGACTTCGGCCTTCATCTTCGCCTGGTAGATTTTGCGCTCCGCGTCGGTTCGCGGCTTCGGCTTATGAAATGCGTTCGTGACCGTGAAGCCGTCGGCGAAAATGCGCACCATGTGCGCCAGGTTCGTGCCGGCCGGTGGGTCGATGACAATTTGCTTCAGCTGCGTGCCGTGCCAACGCGAATATTGGCCGGATGCCATGTCTTTCTCGTATTGGTCGCGCACCATGCGCAGGAGTTCGGCGTCGCTCACCGCGTCGGCTTTCTGCGCCTGTTTCTCGGCGTATTCGTCCTTAGCCTTCTCGACGGCAGCGGCAATATCGTCGAGGATTCCGGCCGTTGCAGTCAGTGCAAGCGCGGCAATCGCGCCAGCCATAGCAAGTCTATTGTTCATCATTTGCCTCCATCGTTTTAGTTGTCTGTTTCGTGCCAAGGTCGATCTTCTCGCCGTCGATGTCTACGCTCGTATGCAGCGGCACGCCGACCACGGTCTCGGCATCTGCCTCCGGCAACACGCCGAGAACATGCAACACGCCGTTTGTCAGCACCTGCGTCGGCCGAATATAGGGCGTGAAGATACACCACCGATTCGAGCTCGCATTCTCATACTCGATACTCCGCGTCCAAATGCCAGGATCGGGGATATAGTAATTATTCCACTCCGCTGCGGTGACGTCCTCATAACATACCCAATTTGTCACTGATAGCGGCGTGGTCCATATTTGGATATGCGCATCATCCGGCAAGTATTTGATCTGCATCATGATGTCGACGCGGTTTGAATACACACCCGAGCCGCGATCGTATAGATATATCACATCCGGATCAACATGGTAGAAAATAACAAGACCCTTGATGCCCTCACCTTTTTCGGCTTGCGTCTTGTAGTGGCCTAATACCACAGTCGCAACCGTGAAGGCTATCATAACCACAGCGTGAATCGCCCCGCGATCATGTGCGCCGGAACGGCGGCACATCGTGCGGAATGCAACCATCGCGTAGGAGATCGCGCCGATAGACGCCGCGACGATAATCAGGCACGCGAGTATATTTGCGCTATCTATCATTTCGCCCCCAACCTCTCAACGAATAATCCGAGCATTATGTCACCTCATTTCAAGGTCAGCACCTTCGTGCCGTTGATTTCGCCGACGCCGAGCGTGTAGGTTTTGCCGCCGACGATGATCTTCTCGATCGCCATCGCCTTCGACGCTCTGATATAACTATCCGCGCCCTTGTAGTGGGTCGCGCGGAAAAAGCCGCGACCGTTGGCCGGCAGCGTGACGGTGGCCGTCCATTTGATATTATTCTCATTAGCCCATACAACGGTGCCGGGGAATCCATCGTCAGTCTGCGCATACCACGCGGCGGGCTTCAATTCCGCCGACCACTCGATGACCGGCGCTTCGGTCGCTTCGACATTGTAGACAAGCGTGACGATGTCGCTCACACCGTCGGTAGTTGACGATATACTCGCGGCCGCCGCGCTCTCAAGCGTCTTGTCGCCCTTGACTACCGTGAATACCGCGTTGCCGTCCGCGTCGATAATTTCGAGCGCGCCGGTTTCCTGCGAGGTCGTAATATTGCCGTTGCCGCGCCAGATCCAATACGAGCCGCCGGACGCGGAGAGGTAGTTCTTCCACCCGGCGTCCGCGCCGATTATAATGCCGCCCGGCGACGAGATTTGCGTGAAACCCTCCGGCGCGTCTTCGCCGGTCACGCTGTCATATTTGCCCCACGCCTTGTATTTCGCGTCGCTCTCTGCCTTGCCATAGTAGTTGCTTTTGACCTCGGCGAGCGCCTCGCGCTTCGTCCGCATAAGCCCGTTGGTTTCCGTCCATACGGTGTTCCAGGTCTGCGTCGTGCCGTCGGAGTAGCGCGCATCCATCGACAGCTCCGGCGCGTGTGCTTTGCTGTCGTAGTTGGTGATGGTGATGCGGAAATCTTCGCCGGCGAGAATCTGCTTCACCTCGCCGACCGCTTCATTTGCCGCGCGGGCTGCCTTGAACGCTTCCGACGATTCTGCATTCGCAATATCGACCATTTGTTGCGCGTTCTCGGCCTTTGCCATCGCCTGCACCGATGTTTCGAGTGCCTGCCCCGACTTTTCGAGCGCGTTGGTGGCGGGGGTATATGCTGCGTCTGCTGCGTCTTTGGCCTCGCCCGCAAATTCCCATGCTTGCTCGGCGTTGAACTTAGCAGCATCGGCCGCCCACCAGGCATTCGTCGCATTGGTGGCAGCATCCGCCGCCGCCGCTTTAGCCGCCGCAACCTTCGCGTCCACATACTCCTGGACGTTCGTCATGAGCGGCGCGTTACCCGGAATTTCGTTCGGCGTCGTGTAGAGCGGCTCGACATCGCCGAAACACGCAAGGCCGACAACCAACGCGACGCATGAGGCGGCGCCGCGCAGGAATGCGAGGACAGCATTAAACCGCGACTTCACCGCGCCGAGCGAATCGTCCGCCGTCAGGTCGGCAACATCCAGCGTGGCCGGGTCAATCGTGATTTGCGCGTCGTATACATCCGCCGGGCAGTCCGTCACCTTGATTTTCGCCCACGGCAGCGTGCGGACTTCGCCCGCCGCATTCCGCAGCGACAAAAATACCTTGCCCGTGCCGAGGGGGAATGTCGCCGTCTCTTCGGCCGAGAAGGCGAGCGCAACCGTGCCGCCCGCGACAAGGTTGCCAAACGTGCGCCGCACGCCGCAGAAGTCAACCGAGAGTACACAATCGGTATAATCATAGCCCGCCGCAATCGCGAGCGTGACCGGCTTCGGCGTGTCGCCTGATAATATAATCGGTATTGCCATAGCGTCCTCCATATATCGACCGCCGGTCAATTCGCCACGGTCAGCGTTTTCGCGCCGGTTGCCAGATTCTGCGTGACGCAGAAGGTAGCGGTGTCTCCCAACACGCCACCGATCGACGCACGCGCACCGTCCGGCGCGTTGTCATACGTATCATAAGCCGACAGCCAACACCGTTGCACTACCGCCGGCGACGATCCGCCGGTATCCCCCTCGAGGCGCATCGTGAATGTGATGGTGATAGTATTATTTGCGGCATCATACTCCCAGTTGTCGCTCCTCGCGATCCGGTAGTCGATGATATGATCAGTAGTGTGCCCGTAACATACCCCGACATCATTGATGTATGCTGTTGGGTCGGGTATTTCATTCTGCTCGAATACCCACTCCGTCATAACCGTGACGGTTTCAAGATAGTCGCGTATCGAATACAGCGGATAGCCACTCGCGCCATAGAGGATGTTAGAGTTAGATGCCGCGGACATGTCGCCGAAAACAAGCGCGCCTTCCAATGCGTGGACTTCCGGCTTTGCGCTTGGTCTGTAGATAACGATATTTGCGAACTGCGGGAAGTCTCTTCTTATTGTGCTGTATGCGAACGGCGTGAATGTCTCCGACCAATCCTGTTCTGAATGTGCCTCCCATGTCGCATCATAATTCGCGTATGCGAATGTCGTTATAACATTCGGGTCAATGACTGCGCTGTTGTTCGGGACTAATGTTTGCGGACTGCCGCCAGAGCCAATCCCCAAAACTATATTACCGCCTGTCATGTTGGTGATTTTGCGGCCTGGGTATGGCGTGGAGGTGACTACTACATCCGTAAGCCGGTCCGCCATGCTGGAATCTCTCGATATGTCCAACTCGTAGGCCTGCCCGAACCTCATTCTATAACCGGAACTTCCGCTCGGGTAGTATAGATAACGATAGTTCGCGGATGACTGTCTGCCGATAGCGAATGCGTTATATCCGCGATCAAGCCCCAGCCGCAAGTCGAGACCCGTCGCGGAGTTGAAACTATAATCCCATTGTCCAACATTATAACTCGGATTATCCGCGCCCGTATTGTCGTAATCAGGCTCTTGCTTGCCGCCGACGCCGAGCACCAGCGTGTCTTGTTTGGCAACGCCGTCCCACTTATAGGATAGCGTGACGTATACCGTCCCGATTGCGTTGCAGGCAACGGACGCGAACATCATCCAGGCGCAAATAATCCACCTATTCATGCCGTCACCTATTTGTTGCCGTCTGTCGATGTATGCTCTGCGGAGTGCGGCGTGCAGTTCACGACCGCAATCACCTCTTCCTCCGTGGCGCCGGCAATCATCACCTTGGCCGTCTTGCGTTTCGCCATGATCTTGTGCGTCGTTGCGTCATACCATACCTCGGTCAGGAATGTGATCTCTTCGAGGTGCGGGTCGACTGGCGTTGCCGCGGTCGGTGTGGCCGCCGCTATCGTCACAGCCGTGCCGTCTGTCGCGGGCGTCAGAATGATGCCAGCGCCGGCGATTAGATTGTGCGAGATTATATCCGCATTCTCGCCGTCGAACTTGATGCCGCTCCCGGCGGTATACCGATTCACGCTCCGCCACTCAAGCGCCCCGGTTTCGCCTTTGGATAGGAACGTATCATTTGCCGCGCCAGACCATCCAAACAGCGACGCCACGCCCATCGCGGTCGCACCGTGCGCCGTGTTGGTAGTAATCGTCACATCGTCTACATCGGCGCCGCCCACGCGCACGCCGTCGCCAATCGGCACATAATGCAGCGAGGGCCCAGCGTCGCCGTTGCCCCTATACCACGCCAGCAACTTGTGCTGCTGCGCGTCCGAGCCGGTCGGATCCGACAGCATCGCCGATATTGTTGCGCTGCATGACGCGCCGGCGGCGAAGCCCCTGACGCCATACTTGCCGCCAACTGCCTCCAGCGACAAGCCGTCCGCCCAATTCGCCGGAGCGACGAAGCTCGCCTGGATGTTTTCGCCGTCATTGTCGAAGTGCATGTTGCCCGGCGTGGTTGAGTAGACGTAGCCGAGCTTGCGCAGGTATTCATCGAGGGAGGCGTCCGCGAATGTGATGCCATCGTCGCCGATCGCGCCGTCACCGATCCACTCCAACGCCGTCGCCCACTTGTTCGAGCACGCGCAAGCCGTGAGGTTGGTTCCATTCGGCAACGGAATATATCCAATGGACCCGCCGACATTGGCCACAAGCAACGGATCGCCGCCCCATTTGGCATTCCACCCCAACAGGCCAAAACGCTTTAGGTCCGCATCGCCGCTGTCCACGGTGCTGGCGATCGTGACGCCGTCGCCCTCGACGCGGTTGGTGGTCGCGTTCGGCAGCTCGTGCCATCCGAGCGCGGCACCTGCATCGGACGCCGTGCCGAAATAATGCCGCGCGTGATTGCCGGCATAGGCGCTCGCGCCCTTGACCTCATACCGCCACTCGCCGTTGTGCTCGCGCCATGCGATACTCTCCCCATCGGCGAGTTGTGCGGGAGGCACCCACTCAAGATTCCCGTGTTCCCCCTTGCGCGGCAAATCTCTCGGCGACGCATTCGCCCATCCCCGCAAGGATGCGTCGCCCTGCGTCAGCGCGCCGTCCGTTTCGTTGGTGGTGATAGTCGCGCCGTCGAATTTGACGCGGCCCAGGTCGAGCTTGCCGAGCGCGACATAGTTCACGCCCTTGCTGGAGTTGCGCACTACAATATCGTATTGCTCGTATATGCCGCGCTCATCCATTTGGATGGCGTCCGCAAGCGGCGTCATTGTTTCGTTGCCCTGCGAGCTCCACCCGTTCAACTCCAGCGCGTGCGTGGTATCGTTCTGCGCCAGCGACGCCTTATCTACACCATACCACCGCTTATAATCAATAGCGCCGCCGTTATTGCGCACGGGGATATTCAGCGGGACGGCATACTTGTCCCACATGCTGCCGGATGCCGTCTGCGACGTCCAGCCCTTGATGCCGATTTTGCCGCCCGCCCAATCGAGAGAAATCTTATCAGCCGGATCTTCCTGGTCAGATGTCGCGGGGATATTATCGCCGCCACCAGCGACGGCGTTGCCGAGCGTGCCGCCAAAAGAGATAGTATACTCCTGGCCGGTGTTATCGTTGCGTATGGTGATGCTGTCCTTAGATGTTAGATTATGCAGATTATTGCCGATGGTCTCGATTGCCTCTGTCTGCATCTTGCTATACGCCTCGATCTGGCATGCCTTCACGAGTGCGCTATACGCATTTTGCATCGCTGCGTTGTCGAACTTTATATCTGTCGAGACGTTGCCCTCATCGTCAACCGTAACATCGAAACTCTGCGCGTAGCCATCTTCGTCTAGATACCACACCTTGCCGACTCCAGACTGCTTCGTGAAGCCGCCAGAAGGAGTGTACCAGTCCTTCGCAGTTGGGGGGATGGCTCCATATACCCCAGACGCGAGAAACGCCGCCAGAAGCCCAAATGCCGCGTATTTCATTGCTTCACCTCCGCCATGCCGTTAGTGATTGCGAAACTCGTGTCCGCCTGGATTAGGCCGCCGTATGCGTCGAACCATCCGGCGAAGCGTTCAAGGCCGCCGGCAACGACCGACCCGACGCCGGAATAGACAAGGTTCGTCGGCGTGCAGGAAATGACGCCGGCGGGGTTGATGTAATCCCCCGCACCGTTCCAAACGAACACGCATCCGTTGGTGATGCCCCGTGCCTCGGCCAACGCCGTGCAGTTGGTGGCGATCATCGCCGCGTCCGTGGACGCCTGCACTACAAGCCGCATCTCGCTCGGCTGCCCGGCGTTCGCGGTCACGACCATGTTTCCGTTGCTTGTTGTGACGGTAGTCGCCGCCTGCACCTCGGCGGCGCTGCGCGCCACATAGTTGGAGACGAAATTCTCGACCCACGCCTGCGACGCGGCGATACCGAAGCACCTCACGGCCACTACCGCGGCTGCAATCATAATCATCTGTCTCATTGCTCGCCCTCCGTCCCTTCGTTCGCCGTAGCGGATGCAACCGCCTCCGGCATCCACTCGTAGCCGTCCCACTTCATGACCACCTGCACAAAGCCGCCGCCGGCGCACGGCAGCTGCGCCACTTCCTGCACCGTCCCCGGCGCGATTGGCGCGGTTGTGGTCGTGAATGGCAGCACCTGGAGCCGCCCCTCGCCAATCGCGGCTGGTTGATCGTCCGATGCGGTGGCGTGGACTTCATAGCGGAACTCGCCGACATTCGGGAAGCATGCCGCCGGGATGCGCACCGTCCAGCCGCCGTCCGGGTGTTCGTGCCCCGTCACATCGAAGTATGCGCCATTGTCCCTGAAGATGCGCACAAATAGCCCGGTCGCGTCCGCAGGAACGCGCCGGAAAAGCACGACGAAGTTATGCCCCGCCCGTGCCTTGAATGGGCGGAGCGGAAAATCGAGACGCGACACGTCGCAGTCTACTCTGGCGTTGATTTGATCCATAATTCTACCTCCGCATTTAGACCGGGCGTCAAACGCGCAAGGGTCAGGCGTTCTTCGCTTGGATGCGCACCCGGTCCGCCAGCAATTCGCTCTTCACAAGCAGCCCGTCCTTCGAGAATGTCAAGCGGCACCGCTGGAAAACTGTATAATTCGATCCCGAGGCCTGCGGCGCGATTTTGCAATAGCAGTCAAGCTCAATGCCGTTATTGCCGCCCGCCGTCCACACAAGCGTTCCCCCGTTCGCGTCCAGCACCGTCGGAGCGTCCGTGCAGTCCGATGGCGTCCCGGGGTCTCTAGACACACGCATGCCGGAGACGGCGATGGCGTTGTCGATTTCGCCATGCATGGCCGTCCTATCGAGCGAAATCACGGAATTGCCGGACTCGCTTTTCGTCGTGCTGATGCCGAAGCCGCCGACAAGTCCATTCAAGAAATGCGCGACGGCGTTGAACCATCCAGCCGGCACCTGGCTTATTGGCGCGCCCGCCTTGAAATCATCCTTGATGTGAAATGACATGACCGCGCCCCCTTACACGTACGACGCTATCCAATCCGGCCCGGGCAGTATCTGCGCGCCGTTCACGTAGTAGCGGAAGCCCCGGCGCGTCACGACCATCTCCCACATGTGCGGAGAGACGGGCGTCCGCTGCACGGACACCTCCTCGACGATCATCACGCGCGAACCCGTCGAGCCGTCGGTGATTGAGGATTTGGGCGTGATGGTGTATTGCGCCCCGCCGAGATCCGTCACGGTTATCGCGGAAATGCCGAACGCCTGCGCACGTGTCAAGCCAGTGAAGCGGAAGGTCTGCTCGACTACTTTGGCCGTCACAAAGTTGCGCGTATACGACGATATGTACCTATACAGCTCCACTCCGTTGGTGTCTTTTACTACCGTATAGTTTGGCACGAACTCGAAGGCGAACTCGTGCGCGTATTCACGCTGCACAACGCGCCCGA
>CALYTX010000027.1 GCA_945487985.1 uncultured Verrucomicrobiota bacterium
GTCCTTTGTTGCTGCTTGACGCCGGCGCGAATATGGATTGCAAGCCCGAATGGCTGGCGCAGTGGGCTGTCATGGGGTCGGTGTTTTCGCGCTCGGTGCTCGGGCGCGAGAATCCTGCCGTGGGGTTGGTTTCGATCGGGGCGGAGCCGTGCAAGGGCAACGCGCTCGTGCATGAGACTTATCCGCAGATTGCCGCGGTCAAGGGTTTGAATTTCGTCGGCAATATTGAAGGCCACGATATTTGTGGGGGCAATGTCGATGTGGCCGTGGCCGATGGTTTTGTGGGCAATGTGATACTCAAGTCGGTAGAGTCGGTCGCGCACGCGATTGGCGGCTGGTTGAAGGCCGAGCTCAAGAAGAATTTCTTCCGGATGCTTTGCGCGCTGACGCTTAAAGGGGCTTTCAAGGCGCTCAAGCGCCAGATGGACCCAGAAGTCTACGGCGGCGCCCCGTTGCTGGGCGTCAACGGCAATGTGATTATCACGCACGGCAATTCCACCCACAAGGCGATTTTCTACGCCGTCAAAGCCGGCGTCGCTGCGGCGACCAACGACGTGTCGGGGCTTATCGCAAAAGCCGTCGCCGAACACGCCGCGAGCGCGAACACGCAGCAATGAGCGAATATAATTTTTCTGCCATTGAGAAGAAATGGCAGAAGTTCTGGCTCGAGAACCAGACTTTCAAAACGCCTGCCTTCAGCGACAAGCCGAAGTTCTACTGTCTTGATATGTTCCCATATCCGTCGGGGGCGGGTTTGCACGTCGGCCACCCCGAGGGCTACACGGCCACCGACATCCTTTGCCGCTACAAGCGCATGAAGGGCTTTAACGTCTTGCATCCGATGGGATGGGACGCCTTTGGCCTGCCGGCCGAGCAGTATGCTGTCGAGACTGGCACGCACCCGGCGGCGACGACGAAGAAAAATGTCGACCGTTTCCGCGAGCAGATTCGCGCGCTCGGCTTTTCCTACGATTGGGATCGTGAAATCAACACCACCGATCCGAAGTACTACAAGTGGACGCAGTGGATTTTCGAGCAACTCTACAAGAAAGGCTTGGCCTACGTCGCCGAAGTGCCGGTCAACTGGTGTCCTGCGCTGGGGACGGTGCTCGCCAACGAAGAGGTAATCGACGGACGCAGCGAGCGCGGGAACCATCCGGTGATCCGCAAGCCGATGCGCCAGTGGATGCTCAGGATTACCGATTATGCCGAGCAGCTGCTCGCCGGTCTCGACGATCTCGACTGGCCGGAAGGCGTCAAGGAAATGCAACGCAACTGGATTGGCAAATCCACTGGCGCGCTCGTCGATTTCAAGGCAACCGGCACAGCCGATACGATTACCGTCTACACAACTCGCTGCGATACGCTTTTCGGTGCGACTTATATGGTGCTTTCGCCCGAGCACCGGCTCGTCGAGAAATGGCTCGCCGACGGCGCGGTCAAGAACGTCGCTGCGGTCGAGGAATATCGGCGGCGGGCGGCCGGCAAGAGCGATTTGGAGCGCACGGAGCTGAACAAGGAGAAAACCGGCGTCCGGCTCGAGGGCGTGACGGGGCGCAATCCCGTCAATGGCGAGGAGCTACCGATTTACATTTCCGACTATGTGCTGGCGAGCTACGGCACCGGCGCGATTATGGCAGTGCCGGCGCACGACGAGCGCGATTTCGAGTTCGCCAAGGTCTTCGGCTTGCCTATCTACCAGGTGGTGGCCCCGGCGGGAAGCGAGCTCGCCAAAGCCGCGGCGGAAGCAGGCGAGAACCGCGTACCCTACGCCGGCGAGGCGGCGTTCACCGACATCGCCTCGGGAGTAATGGTCAACTCGGGCTTCTTGAACGGCCTGAGCGTTTCCGCGGCGCGTCCGGCGATGATCAAATGGCTCGAGGAACACGCGGTGGGCAAGGCGAAGACGCAATACAAACTGCGCGACTGGCTCTTTTCGCGCCAGCGCTATTGGGGCGAGCCATTCCCGGTGATTCATTGGGCCGATGGAACCCAGACCTTGGTCGATGAGGGTGATTTGCCGCTGACCTTGCCGGAACTGGTCGACTACAAGCCGACCGGCACCGGCGAACCGCCGCTCGCGAAGGCGAAGGATTGGGTGAATGTCGTCCGCGCCGACGGCGTCAAAGGCGTACGCGAGACGAACACGATGCCGCAGTGGGCCGGCAGTTGCTGGTATTATCTGCGCTATATTGATCCGCATAATGACAGCGCGTTTTGTGATAGCAAACTGTTGAAGGACTGGCTGCCTGTCGATCTTTACGTCGGCGGCGCGGAGCATGCGGTTTTGCACCTGCTCTACAGCCGTTTCTGGCATAAAGTGCTCTTCGATCTTGGTTTAGTGCCGACATCCGAGCCGTTCCAGAAGCTTGTCAATCAGGGCATGATCCTCGGCATGGCCTACAAGAACTCCCGTGGAGTGCTCGTGCCGATGGATCGCGTCTCCTGGAAGGACGGCAAGCCGTTCGGGCCTAAGAACTGGGGCATCGAGGGGGCGGATACAACCGAGCTCGAGGCGCTGACGGAGTTTCCGGCCAAGATGTCCAAGTCGCTCAAAAACGTTGTCAATCCCGACGATGTCATTCGCGACTATGGCGCCGATTCGTTGCGGCTCTACGAAATGTTCATGGGTCCGCTGCAGGTTGTCAAGCCTTGGCAGACCAAGGGCGTGGAAGGTGTGCACCGCTTCCTCAAGCGCGCCCACAGGCTTGTCGTGGATACCAAGGCATCGGATCGTCCGTTGACCAAGGCGCAAGCCAAGACGCTTAATGCGATGGTCAAGAAAGTGGGGGACGATCTCGAGGCGATGGCCTTCAACACTGGCATTTCGGCGATGATGGTTTTCGTCAACGAGGCCGAGGCGGAAGCGAAGGTGGCGGGCGAATTGCCGCGGGAAATGCTCGAAAAGTTCGTTCTTTGCCTGTCGCCCTATGCGCCGCATCTCGGCGAAGAGCTCTGGCAGTATCTCGGCCATGCCGACACGCTCGCCTACGCGCCGTGGCCGGCCTATGATCCGGCCGCGCTGGTTGAAGACGAGATTGAAATTCCGGTCCAGGTGCTTGGTAAGTTGCGCGGACGCATTCGCGTGCCAGTCGCGGCGGATGCTGCCGAGATGGAGGCTGCCGCGCGCGCGAACGCCGATGTCGCCAAGCATCTTGAGGGCAAGACGATTGTCAAGGTGATCGCCGTGCCCAAGCGGATGGTCAATTTTGTCGTCCGCTGAGACGGTTTGACAAGCAAGCGGCGGCTTGCCGTAGCGGAAGGGAAGGGATTGACAGATTATGGCCAGAGTGAAATTCATGAAGGTTTTGGGGTCGTGGCGCGAGGTTGCCGACGCAGCTCGCACCACAATCCGTCGTGATGAAGGCGAGGGCGAGCCGAGCGCGAAGTGGAAAAAGCGGATTCTGCTTGCCGAGCATTCGCCGATACGCAAGCTTTGTTTCAATTGGAAGTGGCTCGATTTGCCGTATTGGGTATCGGTTCATTTCGTCCGCCACAAATACGGCATCGAACATTTCGTATCCACCCAGCGGACCGATCGCACCGGGGAAGACCGCGCTGCGAAGATGCAGGATGCCCCGGTGATGCATGAATGCTTCGCCAACGCCCAGGCGATAATGTTTATTTCCCGGCGCCGGCTTTGCAGTCAGGCCTCGCCGGAAACGCGCGCGGCATGGAAACTTGTCGTCGATGAAATCGCCAAGGTCGAACCGGAATTGGCCGCGTGCTGCGTGCCCGAATGCGTCTACCGGGGGTTCTGTCCGGAATTCAAGCCGTGCGGCTTTTGCGAAAGCGAGGCCTATCGGCAATTGGCCGCGAGATACCGCGAGGTGCAGTGACGGCCTATTCCTACGGCCAGCAACCTTCCGACCTGACCGCGCGCGATTTGTCGCTCGGCTGGTTGGCGGGGGTTCGCCATTTGAAGACGTCATCCGCCTCTGGCTCGTATTGGCATCACCATGCGGAAATCCAATTGTTGTTCTGCATCAAAGGAGAGTTTGCCTACGAGTTCCGCGATCATCCGGCCGAAGTGCTTACCGCCGGACACTTCATCGTCATTCCGGCCGGCATCGAACATCGTCTTTCCGAAGCGATCGATCCCGCTGGGCATCGCGTGGAAATGTTGCTCGGGAACGGTGCGCGTGGCATGCACTCGCCTTTCCCGTCGAAAGTCGCCGCCGAATTGGTCGCCGCGCTTTCCGGACGGGCGTTGCATCCGACGGCGTGTTCGCGCGAGCTGACGGCTTTTTTTCTCGAACTCGATTCGCTTGCCTCGCGTGGCGCTAAATCGCTCTCGCCGGTCGAGTTGGCGCTTGCCCGCACCTTGTCCTGTCTCATCCTCCAGCGCTGCGTCCACCAGCATAAGCCAGGCCCGATCAAGGCCGGTACGCGTTTGATCAAGGAAGCCACCGCCTGGTTGAAGAGCCATTATGCTGAAAACGTGCGCATGGAGCGGCTCGTGGCATATATGGGATATTCGCGTTCGCGCCTTTTCGAGCTTTTCAAGCACGAAACCGGTCTGACGCCGGCCGATTGGCTTTCACGCCACCGCATCAAGATTGCGCGGGAGATGTTGAAAACCACGCAATTGCCGGTCTGCGTGATTGCCAAAGCGTGCGGCTATTCATCGGCGCAGTATTTCAACGCTGTTTTCCGCCGACAGACCGGATTAACCCCTTCGGAATGGCGCAGGAGGCACTGATGTCATGAAACTGTCAGTGGTGATAACCACGAAAAACGAGGTGGCGAACATCGAAAACTGCATTCGGGCGTTTGACGCCTTTCGCGACGATGTCGAGATTATTGTCGTCGACAATGGTTCGACCGACGATACCAAGGCCATCGCCGAGCGGCTCGGAGTTAAGGTTTTTGATTGCGGACCCGAAAGGTGTGCCCAGCGCAATTTTGGCTGGCGGGCGGCGCAGAGCGAATGGGTGATTGTGCTCGATGCCGATATGATCGTGCCGCGCGAGACGATAGTGGAGATTCTCGATATCGCAAATGTCTCTTCAACGGATGCGCCCGTTGCCTACTGGATCGGCGAAACGCGCACGGGCGACGGCTTCCGCGTCAAGGCGCGCAATTTCGAACGCTCGTTCTACGATGGAACTTGCATCGATGCGTTGCGGCTTTTCCGCAAGTCGGTCCTATCCGCGGTGGGCGGCTATGACGAGAAGCTGCTTGCCGGAGGGGAAGACTGGGAACTCGATATCCGCATTCTGGCTACGGGAGCCAAATGCGCTCTGCTCCATAGTCGCCTTGTTCACAACGAAAAGCGTCTGTCGTTCAAACGCATGCTCGCAAAGAAGGCGTATTATACGCGCTCGTTTGCGGCATATCGTGCGAAGTGGCCCGGACACCCCGCGGTGAAAAAGCAGTTTTCCGCGTATTACCGTTTCATCGGCGTTTTCGTTGAGCAAGGCAAATGGCGAAGACTGCTTCGCCACCCAATCCTTTTCGCGGCGGTTCTGTTCGAGCGTTTCGCCGTGGGTATTGTTTATCTTGCCAATAAAGGACAAGCCAAAGCGGTTGCCGCCGATTTGTAATGTTTTCGCGACCTTTCCACCAACCCTGCCTATAATTTCTGGAGGGGGTTCTCCGCCACTTGCGCGGTGAAAGAGTATTTGATACAATATGCGCCGTTTCCTGCAAATGGGGAAGTAGCTCAGTTGGTAGAGCATCACGTTCGCAACGTGGGGGTCGAGAGTTCGAATCTCTTCTTCTCCACCAGTTTTCAGGGTTCTGCGGCGATTGCGCCGATACCTTTACTCAGGGTTTACGCATTTGAACTTACGCGCGTCCGAAGTCCTGTCCGCTTGGCAGCATAGGGCGTTTTTGGTATAATTTCCAAAGTACGGTCGTTGCGTACGTCAAGGTCCGGTCGCGTGGTCGGGTCGATGTTGGCGAACAGCGCGACCGGTAAAACAAGAAAGGTAGGCATAAAATGAAGACTCTGTTGGCTGTTGCGGCGATTGCGCTTTGCACGACCGGTTGTGTGATGACCAATAAAACCAATGCAATGTCGGCGTTGACGCTCAACGTCGTCAGCCCCGACACTTCGTTCATCGACAACTCCGTCAAGCCGGTGAAGTGCGGCTCGGCCACGGCATCGGGCATCGTTTGCTTCACCGAAGGTGATTGCTCGATTGCAGCGGCGATGAAGAACGGCGGTATCTCCAAGATCCACCATGTTGACTACAAGGTGAAGAACATCCTCGGCATCATCGGCGAGACGACCACGCTTGTCTACGGCGAATAATCCCGTCCGGTGTTCCGGTAGAGGCCTCAACTGCCGCCCTGCGGCGTTGAGGCTTTTTGCTAGTTGCGTTGCTCGCTCAGCTTTTGATATACTATTGCCCATTCTGTCCATGGTGGGCGGAACGAAGCGAATGAACCGGGGTAATCCGTCCCTGGTCAAAGCGGATTGATCATCATTAGGATTAAAGGAGAAAACAAAATGGAAATGCCTGTTTCCCAGCTTACGGGAATTACCCTCAAGGAAATGTTCGATGCCGGATTGCATTTCGGCCATCAGACCAAGCGTTGGAACCCGAAGATGAAAGATTACATCTTCGACAAGCGCAACGGCATCCATATTATCGATCTCACCCAGTCCGTCGCAATGCTCGACGAAGCAGCGTCGTTCCTGCGGGATATCATCCTCAACGGCAAGAAGGTTCTTTTCGTCGCCACCAAGAAGCAGGCGGCCGACACCGTGAAGAGCCTGGCCGAATCGGTCGAGCAGTACTACATCACCGAGCGCTGGCTTGGCGGTACGCTCACCAACGCCAAGACGATTCGCACGTCGGTCAAGCGGATGCGCCAGCTTCAGGCGGTGGCCAAGGCCAACGGCGGGCAGCTTTCCGAGCACAAGCAGGAAGCTTCGATGCTCCGTCGCGAGCTCAACAAGCTCGAGAAGAACCTCACTGGCATCGCCGATATGGCCGAGCAGCCGGGTGCAGTGGTTGTCGTCGACTGCGTGCGCGAGGCCAATGCGGTCAAGGAAGCGGTTCGCCTGCACATTCCGGTGGTGGCGATTGTTGATACCAATGCCGATCCCGAGCCGATTGATTATGTCATCCCCGGCAACGACGATTCCGTGCGCGGCATCGAGCTGGTTCTCGGGGGGCTGGCCAAGGTGATCAAGACCGCCAACGATGAGTATAGCGAGAAGGCCGCCAAGGAGGCTCAGAAGCGCGAGGCCGACCGCAAGAGCCGCGACGAGGCCGAGAAGGCCGCCCGCGCCGAGCGCCGGGCCAGGTCGGCGCGCAAGTCCACCGCCGGCGCGACCGCGGCGAAGAAGCCGGGCGTGGCTTCGGCCAATGTCAAAGCTGCCGCGCGCATGGCGAAGGAGGCCGCCGAGATCAAGGCTAAGGCCGAATTGGCCGCGAAGCGCCAGGCTGCGGTTGCCGAGGCCGAAGCGGCCGTTGCGGCGGCTCCTGCCGCCGAGCCTGTCGCCCCTGCTGCTGAGCCGCAGGCGTAAGCGTTGAACCTCGTAAAGCGACAAATAACGACAGCAACAAGGAATTCTGAAATGGCAATTACTATTCAGCAAATCAAGGAACTGCGCGAAGCCACTGCAGCGGGTATGGGCGCTTGCAAGGAGGCGCTCAACGCCTGCAACGGCAATATGGACGAGGCGATCAAGTATCTTCGCGAGAAGGGTTTGGCCGTTGCCGCCAAGCGCGTCGACAAGGAATCCAAGCAGGGCATTATCGCTCTGGCCGAGGCCGCCGACAAGAAGTCGATGGCGTTGGCGGAGGTGAACTGCGAAACCGATTTCGTTGCCAAGACCGAGGCGTTTGTGAAGTTCGTCGACGATGCGGCGAAGGTTGCGCTTTCGGGCAAGGATATCGAGACGGAGCTCGGCGACGATTACAAGATGCTGCTTACGAAGACGGGCGAGAATGTGAAGATTCGCCGCAGCGAGCGTTACGCGCTCGAGGGCGCGGGAGTGCTTTCCGGCTACATTCACATGGGCGGGAAGATCGGCGTGATGGTGGAACTCGCGTGCGAGCGTGCCGATAGTCCCGAGCTGGCCGAGGCGGCGCACATGGTCTGCTTGCAGATTGCCGCCAATTCGCCGAAGTATGTCAATCCCGAGGATGTTCCGCAGGCCGAGATCGACGCCGAGCTTGAGATCAAGCTCAACGCGCTGAAGGAGCAGAAGGGCAAGCTCCCGCCCGAGCAGGCTCTCGTGGGCATCAAGAAGGGCATGGCGGCGAAATATTGCACGCAGATCTGTCTCGTCAAGCAGGATTATGTTGCTGACGGCGAGATGACCGTCGAGAAATATCTCGAGAGCGTGTCCAAGACGATTGGCGCGCCGATAGTGGTCAAGCGGTTTGCGCGACTGCAGCTGGGTGCTTGATTGTCACGGAAACGATGGAAGGGGGGACCTGCGGCTGACTGCAGTCCTCCCTTCGTCTTTTATCGGCTATTTTGTTATAATTAAGCGCGCATATGAAAATCGTTGTCAAAGTCGGCACTCACGCGATTGCCAGGAAAAGCGGTCGGCCTGATTACGCAGCGCTCAAGCGGCTGACGGGTCAGATTTCGCAACTGTGCAAGCAGGGTCATGAAATTGTTTTTGTTTCGTCCGGCGCAGTTGCCGCGGGCGTGGAGTCGATGGGGCTTTCGGCGCGACCGCGCGATGTGAGCGAAGTCCAGATGTGCGCGGCGGTTGGGCAGGCGCGGTTTATTTACGAGTATGAAAAGCTCTTTGCCGCCGACGGCGTGAAGATCGGGCAGATTCTGCTTACGCACTACGATTTTGAAGAGCACCGTCGCGCTCAGAATGTCAAGAAGGCGATCGAACGGCTGGTCAAGGCCGGAATTGTGCCGATTGTCAATGAAAACGACGTCGTTGCCGATGAAGAACTCAAGGGGCGCACTTTTGGCGACAATGATTGGTTGAGTTTTCTCATTGCCAAACTGGTCAAGGCCGATCAGCTCGTGCTGTTGACGACGGTGGATGGTTTGCTTGATGCCTCCGGGCGGCGCATTCAGCGTGTAGACAGTTTCCGCAATGTGATGAAACTGGTGCGGGCGGGCGAGAAGGGCAAGCTTTCCAAAGGCGGCATGGATTCAAAGCTTAAGGCCGTCAAAGCTGCAGTCGAGGCGGGGATTGACACTTATATTGCCAATGGACGCAAGCAAGTGCTCGTGCCGTTGCTATCCGGCAGGCCAACGGGAACGTTTTTCCCGGGCAGCGCCCTTTGATCGCGCCTGAATTGAGACTGGCTCCAGCATGAAAACCAGGCAGTTTTGGTATCCGTTGCCCGAGCGATTGATCGCCCAGCATCCGGCGGAAACGCGCGGAACCGAGAAGATGATGGTTCTCCACCGTCGCACCGGGGTGCTCGAGCATCGCCATATCGCCGATATTGTCGAATATATCGGTCCGGACGATTTGCTCGTGGTCAACGATACGAAGGTTTTCCCGGCCAGGTTGCTCGGGGAGTGGCCCGACACCCACGGCGCCGTCGAGATGCTGATGGTCAATCCCGCGCCAGATGCCGGCGGGCAGCCCTCGGTTTCCGCAGCCAAGAATTCCCTCCGCTGGAATGTGATTGTCGGATCGGGGCGCAAGTGCCGGGAAGGGCAGGTAGCGTCGTTCGGCCCTGACGGCGAGCTCAAGGCGCGTCTGCTCAAGCCTTTGAGAGGAATCGGCATGTGGCAGGTAGAGTTTGCCTGCGAGCGGGCGCTGATGGAGTTGCTCGATGAATTTGGTCATACCCCGGTGCCGCCGTATGTCAAGCGTGAAGGAACCGCCGCGGAGGAGCAGGCCGATCGCGAGCGTTATCAGACGATTTACGCGCGGGAAGTTGGGTCGGTGGCTGCGCCGACGGCGGGGCTGCACTTCACCCCGGAAATCTTCGCCGCGCTGGAGGCCAAGGGGGTCCGCCGCGTCGCGGTTACATTGCATGTCGGCCCGGGAACATTCCGTCCGGTCAAGGCCGACAACATTGAAGACCATCAGATGGATTACGAGGCCTTTGCCGTGCCGCCGGAAACTGCCGCGGCGATCAACGAGTGCAAAGCGCGCGGGGGGCGCGTCTTTTGCGTCGGTTCCACGACCGTGCGCACGCTCGAAACCGTGGCCAGCCGCGAACGCGGCGATGGCGAGCCGCTGGTGGTTCCAGGCGCGGGAGCGTCGAACATTTTCATCTATCCGCCCTACCGCTTCAAGGTGTGCGATGCGATGTTGACGAATTTCCACTTGCCGCAGTCGACGCTGTTGATGATGGTTTCAGCTCTGGCCGGTCGCGAGCGGATGCTTTGCGCTTATGCGATGGCGGTCAAGGCGAACTATCGGTTTTTCAGCTACGGAGATTGCATGCTGATTGTCTGATGGATATGGTATAATATCTGCCG
>CALYTX010000028.1 GCA_945487985.1 uncultured Verrucomicrobiota bacterium
TCTGCGGAAGGCCGAGCCTCTCGCACCACGCGCGGCTCATCGGCATGCAGATGAGCCCCTTGGCGTAGGTGGCCATGAAATTGACATTTTCGCGGGTTGCGAATTCAGCCGCGCAAATGCAGTCGCCCTCGTTCTCGCGGTCTTCATCGTCGGTAACGAGAACGATTTCGCCGCGGCGCAACGCCGCAAGGCAATCTTCTACCGTGTCGAACATAATCTTCACGATCCGGGATGACACGCCTTGCTGCCAGCCTTGCACATAGGACACTCAGCGGCAGTCCAAGTCTGAGGAGTCATCTCAACCAGCGAGAACATGGGAATGCGACCGAACTTCACCTTGCCGCCGCTGCGGTCGACGAGCAATACGACGCCGGCCACCTTCCCGCCAGCCGATTTCACAAGGTCTATCGTCTCTTGTACGCGCCCGCCCTTGGTGACCACATCTTCGGCGACGACATACCGTTCGCCCTTCTTGATTGGGAAGCGACGCATCGCCAGCACGGTGTTGGGCTTGCCAGTGGCGTCCACACCCTCACCTTGAACCTTCTCGGCGAAAATGCACTTGACCCCCAACTCACGCGCCACTTCATGGCCGACGAGAATGCCGCCTACCGCCGGCGAAATAACGCCGTCGATCCGTTTGCCCAGCTTACCGCTTTTCACCGCCCGACGCGTGACCTCGCAGCAGAGCTTCGCGGCGATACGCGGATACATCAATACATTGGCGCATTGGAAATAGCGGTCGGAATGCAGTTTCGACCTGAGCTCGAAATGCCCTTCGAGCAGCGCGCCAGTGTCGCGAAAAGCTTTCATTGCCTCATTCGTAGTCATGGTTGGTTGTTTCCTTTCAATCTGCAGATAAAAGTTCTTTTCTCGGAAAGGCTACCGACGTGCCGTCCTTGGGCGGCTCGGGCTCGATCTTCGCGGGCTTGCCGGCAGCGAGCGTCGGCGGCAGCGGACAAGCCTCTATCCGTAGCCGCAACGATTCGCTGCGGCGCGGAGAATCGAGAATGCAACTCGCCGGACGCAGCTCCTCGTCGGAAATCGAAGGTGTAAGCAAATCGGCGGTAAGCGAGCGCGTGTCGGTCATATTCACCTTCCAGGCCGTCCTCGATGCGGTCGTCGCGCTGGCTTCCTCATCGGCAGTCAGCAAAACGAATGCGCACGAAGAAACGCACGCGTCGGCGCTGGAACCCGGCGCGAGACGCAACGCCTCGAACGGAAAGACGGCCACAATCGCCAAAGGCGCAACCATCACCATTGCTAAGGCGTAGAGTTCGTTACGCAGCGGACGCCGCGGGCCTGCCTTTACCGGAATCATTCCCCCTCCTGCCGTTCACGACGTTCGGCGAAAAGAATCCGCTCAACACCCCCATCTTTAGCAATTGCGGCAATGCGCATTAGTTCGCCGCAGGCAACGCGCCGGTCGGCGAGAATCAGCAACGCCTTCTCGCCAGTCTTGGCGGCGCGCTCGGCGAGAAGCGAACTAAAGGCGGCAACCGATGCGGGATCGCCCAGCAGGAAACGCGCATCGTCGAAAAAGACGAGCGTCTCGCCGGGCTTGGGCATCACCAGCGCCACGAGCTTAGTATGAACACCTTCCTCCATTCCTGCCGTAGGTAAATCGAACAAAGTACCCTTGGCGAGCGTCAGCGTGCCGGCGATGAATTGAAACATAATCAGCAATAAGGCCATAATAATCCATGGAACCGCCGCGACGAAAGGCCGTAGCCACGCCACGCCGACCTGCGATTCCTGACGCAACCGCCTCTCGTTCCACCCCCATGCGGTCATTTCGCCGCCTCCGCGCGGCTTACAGACACGTAGCCGACGATATCAGTGGCCGCCGCTTCCAGTTCGGTGACGAAACGATCCATGCGGATTCGCAAGCTGCCGTACATCACCGCCACCGGAATGGCAACAGCCAGCCCCACTGCGGCGGAAACGAGCGCTTCCATCGATGCGCTCACCAAGTCCGCGCGCACAACTACCTCGCCGGAATTAACCAGCAACACCGTTTTGATAAAGCCGATAATTGTTCCCAACAAGCCAAAGAGCGGGGCAATCTGACCGATAATGCCCAGCGTAGCCAATCTTCGTTCGAGCCGGCCGACCTCCGCGCGCCCCTGCGCGTCGACAGCTTCGCGCAGCACACGCGAGCTACCCTTGCGGTGGCGGATGGCAGTCGCCACCACATTCGCAACGGGAACGGAAGTATCGTCGCAAATGGCCAGCGCCTCGGTTTCGTTGCCGCTTTCTAATACATTGACAACGCCCTTGATGAAATCCTGCCAATCAATGTGCGCGCGCCTGAATTCGAGTAGCCGCTCGAAATAAAAGACAACTGCCGCCAATCCCAGTGCCATCAAAATCCAGAAAATCGCTCCGCCGGCAATATTCATGCGAAATTCCCCGTCCCTTCAATATCGAATACGAATTGCATATTTTCAATGTATTATACCACAAACAAGGCCCTTCAATCAGCCTTAGCGGCAGGGAGATCGTGCAACTTTGCTTTGAAGGTGGTTTTGTCCTTGAATGTTGCCTTGATTTCGATATTAGTCGAATCGATTTCAAGCTCGATACGTTCAAGAAATTTCCGCAGCCGCGCGGCTCGCGGCATTGAAAGCAGGAAGTGGCGTCCATTTTCCTCTTTGTATTTCGAATCGAACGCTTCCATTAACCCTGCAAAATTTCCGTCGCGCAACTCAGCGAAGTTTGAAAACCCCGGCAGCTGCCTCAGCGGACGACTGATCGTTTCGTCTTCGTTGGAATATTCGTATTTGTCGTCGGTGGCGAGAAAGCGCGCCTCGAAAGGCTCGGTATAGCGCCATTCGAAATCAACCCCGGGGCGCAGACGGTAGCAACCAGACGAGACGAACTTCTCGCCTGAAGCAAGCGTTTTCGTCTGCACGAAAACCCCTGCCACTTCGTTCGTCGGCGCAAGCCGCTGGCGAAGAGATTCTGGTATCTCCTGCAAAAATCCACTGGCGGCGATCAAAACTCCAAGACACCCAACGAGCATATTTTGCCTCCCCACGCGTATTCGTAGGCAAACTCCGCCGCGCTTTTACGCTCGAGACGGAAATCGACAGGTTTGCCAGGCTCGATGATATGCGCAAACTTAATTTTTTTTGCACACCTGAGCGGCGCGCTTACATGAAAGTGCCTACGCACTGTACGCTCGGCGAATCCGATCTGCACCATGCCCGGCAAAACCGGCGCGCTGGGGAAATGACCTTGGAAATACGGCGCCGAGACTGGAAATTCTATTCGGGCGTAATATCCGCGATCATCACCGCCGCCATCGCGCACGAGCGGATCGACCAGCGCGGAATCGAGCAGAGCAACAATATGCGATCGCAAAATCTTTCCCTGTTCATTGCGCGGCAGTGCTGGCACAATGCGAAATTTCTTCGGCACCGCCCCTTTGGGGAATATCCCGAGCATTTGCCGACGAAGCGCCAGCGGAGATAGGGCGGCCCCTTCGGCGAGCATCGAGATCTCGGGAACGAGCACCGCGCCGAGCATGTCGCCACGATCGGATTTGAGCACTGAAAGTGCCGCCTCTTTGAATCCCAGCGCAATTATCGCTGCTTCCATTTCAGCGAGATCCACCCGCTCCTCGTTGATTTTCACCAGCCGGTCGACGCGACCTTTGAGACGGAATACGCGCGCACCCTTTTCCATTTCCACCGCGTCACCGGTTAAGTAGCGCCGCCGAAACGAAAATGGCGACGAAACCTCCAAGCGTCCTCCTCGACAGGCGATCTTGACGGGCGCGAACGCCTCCCAGAGAGTCTCGCCACGGCGCGCGGCAATTCCGCCAGTTTCGGTGGAACCGTAGATTTGACGCGGTTCGATTCCGAAAATCGACTGCGTACGCCGGGAAAGTTCACCGTCGAGCATAGCGCCGCTGGTCACAATCTCAATCGCATTACGCGGGATGTCGTATTCGGCGGCATATGCGGTGAAGCGCTCGAGGAAGCTGGGGGTGGTAACCAGAAAAACATGCTTGGCCGCGCGCATCTTGTCGATCAGGGCTTCCGGAGAGCGAACGATTTCCCCGTCGGCACGGCAGCCGAGCGCAGCGGGTAGCATCACGCGCCACAGCGTTCCATACATATGGACGGGATCGATTGTCGAAACAAACAACGTCTCGCCTTCGCGCCCACCCAGATATTCGCGGTAGAAATCGCGGTGAAAGGCAACCTCTTTGGCGAGGCTTTCGAAGGTCTTGACGATTTGCTTTGAGTTACCCGTCGAACCCGAGGTGTGAAAGACTGCCGAGAACTTGCGATTACGAATCTGCTTCTCGACGAGAAAGAAAAGCATAATTCCCGCCAGCGAAACAAGTGAAGGCAGCACCCAAGCGAGAAACCCGATTTCCGCCGCGAGCCCCTTCCCGAGCCACCAGAACGCGACTGCATTGAAAGCGGCTATAGCCGCCAAAAAGAAGCTCCACACCCACGTTAGCGCGCGTGTGTAGCCCACTGCACCGTCAGGCAAAATGCCGCCGGAAATCTTTTCCGCGAAAACAAGGCACAGCGGTTTGCGGCCAGGCAACAGCGAAAACGCAAACAATCCAGCAAAGATTGCCGAGAGCATTTCAGGTGTTGAGAATTTTCTCTACCGCCACAACCACATCGCCGAGGGTACGGATTTCCCGGAAATCGGCAGGATTCACCTTTTTGCCCGTCTGCTGCTGCAGGCGCACCACCAAATCGACTGCGTCGATTGAATCCAGATCCAAGTCGGTGAAAAGATTGGTCGATAGCTCAAGCTTGTTGGGGTCGGCTTCAAAATCCTCGACGAGAATCTTCTTGATTGTTGTTTCAATCTCCTGCGCGTTCATTACTCTTTCCCTTCCACGTAGTCTGCCAGGGTCGCAACCGAGCGGAAAATCGCCTTGTTTTCCGCGGGGTTTTTCGAAAAAGCAATGCCAAATGCCTTTTTGATTGCCATACCCAACTCGAGCGCGTCAATGGAATCGAGCCCGAGTCCCTCGCCGAATAGCGGCTCGTCGGTAGCGATATCGGCAGGCGCGACGTCCTCAAGATCGAGGCTTTCCACAATAATTTCCTTTATTCGTCGAATCGTTTCTTCTTTGGCCATTTGCGTTGTCCTGATTTGATGTCTTGTTCTACGCCTTACACGATTACTCATTCAGACAGCAGCCGGTCTTCAAGCTCAATGAGTTTCCGCCCGCGCAGAAAAGCAGCGCCGTCCATCAGCGAACCGCCTTCCGGCTTGAGTTCCATAAGCAGTAGCGCCGTGTCGCGGCATTTGATAATCGGACCGGTCCCGCGGTAGGGAACGTCCTTAGCGAGAGAAACCACATTCTTGAGCACCGTCCCCGGTGGTTGGCCGATCCATGCGCTTTCCATTTTATTGACAATCTGCGCGCGCACGACCGCAATGCGACCTGAATTGCCCTTGCGACGGAAACGCTCCGGCAGAAAGGTGTATGATCCAGGCCACGGTGAATACGCCCTGATTTTGCGTTCAGTAGCCAAGACCGGTTCCGACCAGTCGATGAGCCCATCGGTCTTCTTCAGTTTGCGCGCATAGGTAGCGTATTCTTCGTTCTGCGCAACTGGCGGCGGTAGGCGCCCGTTGTTCATGAGCACAAGTGCTTTGGCCAGCGCAACCCCGCCGGCAATAGCCAACTCATCCATCAACCCCCCGCCGGTAACATCGGAATAGATCGGCTCGTAGCGCTGCATCAAAATCGGACCATCATCCATGCCAATACCCATGCGCATAACGGTAACGCCAGTGAAACCATCGCCAGCGGCAAGCGCGGCCACCACGGGCGAAGCGCCGCGGTATTTGGGCAACAACGAAAAATGGCAATTCACACAGCCGAACGGCGGCAGCTCCAACAATGGCTGCTTGAGGAACTGGCCAAACGCCACCACCACTACCACGTCGGGACGCCAAGCGTAGATCTGAGCCATCGACGCAGGATCGTTCACGTTTTCGGGGGTGATGATATCGGTAATACCGCGACTCATTGCAAAAGCCTTGCATGCGCAAGGCGTAAGCGCTTTGCCGCGCCCGGCTGGACGGTCTGGCTGGGTGACCACGCCGACAACGGACAATTCCTGCTCACGCATTATTGCGCGCAGACAAGTAGCCGAGGCCGAAGATGAACCCATGAAGACGATACGCATATTTAAAATATTATATCAAAATAGTCCCTGCGGCGTTCGTGCATTTTTCATGCACCGGCTAAAGTCGCGAGGGTGAACGCACCCGAATCCGCACTGGGCGCATTAGATAACTCCGCTCGGGCGTGCAATGCCCTTGCGGATGGCGACGGCAATTGCTCCGGCGCGATCGTTCACACCGATTTTCTCGTATGCGTGCTTGAGGCGCATTTTAACGGCATCTTCAGAAATCGCCAATCGCTCGGCCAGGGCTTTATTGGTGAGACCCTCGGCGAGCAAAGCCAGCGCCTCGGTCTCCGTGGGGGTCAAGGCGGGGACGGACGAACGCGTATTGTAGATTTCCTTGATCTGCTTGGGGATAAAAACGCCACCCTCGGCCACGGTTCGCACGGCGCGGACGATATTCTCGGTGTCGCGGTCTTTAAGCACATAGCCCTTTGCTCCAATTTTAATCGCGCGAAAAACATCTTCCTCGAGCGAACTAGTCGTCAGCATTATCACCTTAGCGCTGGAATCGAGCTGGAGAAGTTCCTCAAGCACCGCCAAACCATCCTTGCCGGGCATGCGAATGTCGAGCAAAACCACATCGGGCTTGACCCCGAGAATGAATTGTGCCGCGCCTTCGCCCGATGACCATTCGCCGGCATATTCAAGATCCTTGAACAAACCCAGCGTAAACTTCAGCCCCATCCGCACCACGCCGTGATCATCGACAACAACCACTCTATGTTTTTTCACCGCGACCTCCTTTCAATGCGCACGCCTTGATAGCCCCTGAAGCATCCGAACTCGATTGCGAACAAATTGCGCGCGGCGCGTTCGCGCATATTTGCCAGCCCAAAGTGTCCGTTTCTTGTCCCCGGCACACCTTCCGGATCGAAGCCCCTGCCGTCATTCAGCACCGACAGTTCAAAGGCGTCGCCGTCACCACGGCTGATGATTATTACATTCTTCGCCTCGCCGTGACGAATTGCATTGGACACAGCCTCCTGGACGATCGAAAGCACATCGCGTTTTTCCCCAATCGGCATATGCTCTGGCAACCCTCGCAGCAAAGCGCGCACACGCACGCGTCCGGGAATGTCGGAGGAACGGGCGAATCGGTAAAGCATCTCCGCCGGGGAGTCGTTGAGAAATTCGTCGCTTTGCAAATCCATGATTGCATGGCGGATTTCTACACGGGTGCTCTCCAACACATCCGTCGCCATCGCCAAGGCGTCCGCCGCCGGCAATGGCAGGTTGTCGCCTGCGGCCGTCTTGGCGGCGTAGATCCAAAGCTTCGCCCCGGAGATATGTTGAGCGATTGTATCGTGCAACTCACCGGCAATCCGTTTTCGGTCTGCGGCCACCGCTTCTCGCCGGCGCAGTTCGAGTCGTCTGCGAACGATCATTACGACAATCGCCAAAGTCATCAGCGGTAAAACGGCAAAAAGTGAATAGAGCGCGTAACGCGCCAGCCGGCGGGCGTACCAAAGCGCATCTGGCAATACCGATAGATCGCCGGCGTTGCGCGCGAGCACAGTAAAGCCGTCGAACGCAAAATACTGTCCGACCACGCGGCTACGCGTAAGCCGTGTGGAGACAATTCCCGTAACCCGCAGGCGAGGAAAATCGCGCAAGCGCGAAATCTCCGAGCCACCAACATCCTCCGGAAGCACCACATCAACTGTTTTAGAGCCAACCGACAGCATCAACCGCCTGCGTTCGCCGTGCGACAAATCGAGTCCGACGACACGCCCCTCCACCTCGACGAGTCGACTGTCGATATCGCTCTTCGCGGCATCCCAACCGATTTCGGGGGTATCGCTGCCAGACGCGAGAAAACGCAATGGTGCCACCGGATCTTCCGCCGGCGACACTTCTCGCCACACGACATTGGCCAGAACGCCGCTGTCACCGCGGACTTCGGGAAAGCCAGCCGCCTCGACTGTGGCGCCAAGCGGCGGAAACCAGTTGCCAGAGGCGAATGCGCGAATGGCGTTGCACTGGCGCTGAATAACGAAATAGCCTTCTCGCATCGAGACGAATGTCGTCACGCCGCGAACCTTGCAAGCGTGCAGGTCGCGCTTCCCCGGCACCCAGGCGAGCACTCCGGGAGCGACGCACTCACGCACCGCAAAAGGGTCGCGAGGAGCGGGCTTAACAACTTTTACCGACGACTGCGAAAGTGCCTCAAGTTCAACAGATCGAAATTCGCCGCGCGGATTATAAATAGGCATTACAATGCAATCGACCGTCAATTCCGCATCCCGGAAGCGCTCCAACTCCGGCAAAACGCCATGCCAGCGAACCGTCACCGGTCCACCCTCAGCGGAGAGCCTCACCAAGGATAGCGGCGAATCGTCGGCTGTGGTCACAGAGGCGGATGTGGCCACACCTGAGACGCGCGTGCGAAGGTTGTTACAAAGCCCCGATTTGATTTCCGGCAGCATCCGCGAAGGTGGTTCGGGCAGCGCAACCGCACCCAGTCTCCTAAAGTCGGAGACCTCCCAGCCTGGTTCGAGCTGGAACGCTTTCGGACGGGCGCGGAATTCCACAAGATCGCCATGGACAAGTTCGTTTATCCGGCGGCGAAGTTCTACCTTCTCCTCGGCGGCGGTAAGAAAGGCCGCCGGGCCATCCACCCAGTCGGTATCGGAAACAATGCGCGCGCCGTCTATCCAATTCATTGCGAAGGTCACCACCCCCGTGATGGTGGTTTCGCCGTAGCCGTCGAGCGCTTCACGTTCAATCTCCAGCACATCGGCTACGCGCGCGGCGCGAACCCAGGACGCAACCGCTATCGCGCAACCGCAGGCTATCGCTGGCAATAATCGCGCGCGCATTCCCAGCCTCCGCCCGAAGAAAACATTAAACCCGCTTAGCGACTACGGCAATGGCAATCGACGCAGCGAGCACCATCAGGCCTGCGGCGAGGACAAAGCGCGTTTTCCTGCCGGTGCCCTTCCATTCGCCCAGCAAGAGACCGAGAAGCGAACTGAACAAAACGCAGCTGCCCATCACCACGGCGAAGGAGATATAACTCATCGCACCCATCGCCGGCTCGCCGATCTTTTGGCAGGCGAACTGCATCGCCCAGATGACGCCGGCAAGGGCGGCGTACAGGAACTCAATATTGTAATTGGACTCCTTGCCGCGATTGATGTAATCGCCGAAGCTGCGATGCTTGGCATTCTGCCAAAGGCACCACGCGGCATTGACGATAAAACCGCCCCAGAGAACGACGACCAACACCGGCATGCCAATCCACTTTGAGTCGACGCCTGCCTGAGTTGCGGCCTCCTGAAGCGCACCGCCAGACTGCAGTCCAAAGTTCATGCCGGCGGAGGCAATGCCAGAAAAGAGAGCGACGACAATACCCTTCTTGAAATCGAATTCGGCGACGGCTTTCTTCTTCGCTTCCTCGTCAAGTTCGTTTTCCTTCATCTTGCCGGCGAGACCGACGAGGATGATGCCAAGGAGCGAAACAATGACGGACGCGAGCGTGATGACAGCCGCCTTGTCCGCCACCAAATCGGCGGCACGGCCCGTTACCATCGGCGGGATAAGCGTAACCGTCGCCGAGCAGAGGCCGCAACCGATGGCCAGACCGAGGCCTATCCCGAGATAACGAATCATCAGTCCCCAAGTAAGTCCGCCAAGTCCCCACAAAGCGCCGAAGCCAATGCAACTGGCGAGTGTTTTCGCTGGCGCGCCACCGATGATGCTGAAGAGTTTCGGACAAGTCACCGACGCTAACAGCAACGGGAACGCCAGCAGACCCACGATTGCGTAGAT
>CALYTX010000029.1 GCA_945487985.1 uncultured Verrucomicrobiota bacterium
ACGGACGGCGGATTTAGGTGCGCAAAGCGGTTCAATTTGAGATGTGCGCTTTGTAGCTGCCCGTTTTCTTTATTGTTGCCGCGCCCAATCCTGTTCCGTTGACATTGACCGCATTGACAGTTGCGCGTATGCGCCGCCCGTTTTCATTGTAGAGATAGACCGAACCTGAGATTAAGCCCGTGCGCGTCGAGTAGCGAGGCCGCCAAGACGAGTTCGCAGCGTTGAACGATAAGCCGTCATCGGCAAGGGCGTAATCAAGGCTCAAAACATTGCCCGGTGTCGCTGCTGCCGTTCCGAAGGCGGCAGGCTCGATATCTATTGTGCGCCATTCGTTTGCGGTTTTCGCCAAAAGCCGGCCAACATCGATTTTGACCATTTTTCCGTCGCCATCGATCTTGATGAGGGCTGAAAAACCTCCGCGTTTTCCGCTGTAGAGCTGGGCGAGCACGGGAATAAAGTATTGTTCGCCTGTTTTCACCATCTGGCACGATGTGCTCACTCGCGTACCGTCGGCGAGAAAGCCAGTGACCTTAATCTTGCCTCTGGTTTTTGCACTGAGGGCAATGCCGCTGAAACCGCCGAATAGGGGCGTGTCAGTCTTCGTGTCCGCGCTGAAAGCGGCCGTCCACAGTTTGCCCTTGAACCGGTCGAATACGGCCTTTTCCGCGGCGACGGTCGATTTCGACAAGTCTTTGACGAGAGTGAGATTGGGAAGGGACGCGATCTGTTCGAGCGTGGTGAGGCGAATTTTTTTGCCGCCCAGAGGCGTGTAGTAGCCCGAAAGCCTCATCGTGCCGTTGCGCAGATAACTCGACGTTTTCAGGCTGACCGTGCCGACGATGCCGTTCCCATCGGACGCCGCGGTCCAGCCGATGTAGGAGGTTCGGGGTGCGAGATCGACTGCAATGATGACGTCGTTACCGGCATTCCCGCCAGACGGCGACGAAGTCATCTTGATAGATGTGCCGGCGAACGCATTCTTGTCGATGTTGATATTCAAATGCGCAGGAAATGGGGTGGTGTAGGTTGATGAGGTCTCGACTACCGCCTGCGAGGTTTCTACGAACACGCGGACATTGCCGTTACCGTCGGTTAAGAACCCGGTGACTCCTTCGGTATCGTTAGTCGTTATCGTGGAGCTGTTGGTAAACGAGTTACAGCCCCAGAACGCAAAGCCGCGAATCGCCCTGACATTCTTGAGGATGACATCGAAACTGGCCGTCCCGGGCAGACGCTCGGTGGTAGTCGTTGTTATTGGGCCTTTGACGGTAACGGTCGTTTTCGTATTGTCGGTGCCGTCGCTGTTCAAGCCGGGAATTGTCCTTGTAATCGTTGTAGTTGTGGTCTTCTTGATTGTAGCCGTGCAGTCGAAGTCGTATGAGTCTGGAACGCGAATAAGCGTTGTTCCATCGGCAGAATAAAGACAGCCGTTTCTGACGGAGAAAGCGCTGTTGTCGGTTGCGAACGCCGTGATGCCGCTGCAGGCGTTGAACGCATCCTCGGCGATGTCGGTTACTGGGCATCCGCCCAGCTTCTTGGGAACGACAACAGTTTCCTGCGCTCCGACGGCCTTGATGATTGTCGCCTCGCCGTTGACGATTTCGAATTTCCACTCAGTGGCGTCGAAGTCTGCGATGATGATCAAGTCTCTTCCGCACCAGAGATCGCCCTCAGGCCAGCCTTCGGCGCTTTGGTTGGCGTAGCTGATTACCTTTTTCGAGCCCTCGTAAATATCATCTGCCGCTTTTGGCGCGTTGCCGGCGTAGGAGACGACTGCGAGATTAACACAGTTCATGAAAGCGCGGCTGCCGATAGTGGTTACTCCAGCGGGAATGTTCAGACGCGAAATCCCCGAGCATCCGTCGAAAGCCTGCTCCGCAATTGTTTTCAACGCATCGGGAAGGGAGATAGCTCTGATGTTCTCGCAGCCTGAGCAGGCCTCTGCGCCGATTTCTGTTACCGTGGCGGGCAGACTTGCCGACGAGTTGTCGTAGTTAGCTGGAATGGCGACAAGGGCGGTTTTCTGTTTGTTGAAAATCATGTTGCCGTCGGAGCAGTAGCGCGGACAGGTCGGATTTATCGCTATCTCGTTTACGAATCGGCAACCAGCCGCTGGATTGCCGGAAAGCGCGGTTATAGTATATGGAAGTGAGATCGACGAAACCTTCATCCCGTCAAAAGCGTGTTTGCCGATTGCGGTTACCCCTGCGGGAATGTTGATGACTCCTTGGGCCATGTTGAAGGGCGCGTTGTCGTCGGAGTCGATGCTCTTTGCGGCGGTGCAGTTCGCGAATGCATAGTCGCCTATGCGGCTGACTGAAGATGGAATACCGAAGCATGGCACCGCTTTGCAGCCGTCGAAGGCGTGTTCGCCGATGGCGGTTACGGCGTAGCCGTTGATCCTGGCGGGTATCTTTAAGGCGTAGGCTTCGGCGGCAACGGTGCCGTCGCTGTTGTAAATCCAGTAAGTAGCGCCCCTGGTGGAAACGGGATTGACGGCGGCGATTGGATTGCCGGCGGCGTCTTCATTGTAGAGTTCCGCCTCGCCGTCGACGATGCGGTAGAACCAAGTGATGTTGTTGGCGTCCTTGGTTGAAAGCACTGGAGGGTTTTCTGAATTGATGACCTGGATTTCGCGGTTTTTCCAGATTGGATAGGAGGGCGTTTTAGTCCAGTCGTCGGTGAAGGCGTAGCTCACGAGCGCTTCCGGGGCGCCAGAGTAGATGTCATCGGCAGCGTCCGGAACGTTGCCATTGTAGAAAACCTTGGTGAGTTTTGCGATGGATTCTGGAGCTTGCAGCCCTGGCCAGATGCCGTTGACGTTGAAGGCCCCCGATCCAATGGTGTTCACGAATTGCGGCAGATTCAGATAGGAGAGCCGGAAACACCCGAAGAAAGCGTCAGTGCAGAGGTTGGTTACGGAGCTGGCGATGGTGATCGTACCTTCCGCGCGCACGGGGCAGGCATATAGTTTGGTTATGTCGCGGTTGTACAGAACTCCTTCGTCGGAATAGACGAAATGGGAGTTGTCGCCGATGTTGATTTTCGCAGTGTAGATCGTTCCGGCGGCAATGTTGCCATCCATATCGAGCAAGGTTGCTGGCAGGTTGATTTCCTTCAGCGCAGTGTTGACGAACGGCCTTTTGCCAATGTATCGCACCCCCTCGCTGATGACGACTTCGGCAAGAGCCGTGCAGTTCGAGAAAGCATAATCGCCGATTGTTTCCATCGTGCTGGGGATTTCAACTTTGGTGAGCGCCTGCGCGTTGGCGAACACCGCTTCGCCGATTTCCTTGACGGCATATACTTTATGTGGGTAGGCTATAATCGAAGCAAGGGTTATGTCTCCGTATGGGTGAGGAGTTACTCCTTTTAGCACTGCCGTCTGTGCGTCGGTATCGAAAATGTAGTGCCATTTGTATTCGACATCGGTACTGCCGACTTTGTTGGTGGTGAAGACATAATCGTCGTATTCTATTGCTCCGGCGAGAAACGACAGAGTAATTGCAATCAACGACAACGCAATTTTCCTGAGCGTATTTTTCATTTCTGTTGCTCCTTCTCGCTCTCGGCGGTCTGTTCTTGGACAGGAGTCGCGCTTTTAAGGGGCGTTGCGAACTCGGTCTCGGCGAGCGTTTCATCCATTGGCGCGATAGGAGTGGGCTTTACGGGTGTGATGCGCACTTTGCCTTTGGGCAGGTCGCGTTCGTCCAGAGCCGACAAATCGAGCTTGAGCACTTCCGCGCTGCTGCCTTGACGATCGCCTGGCTCGAATTTGAGACCTGATACGTATTCGCGGCCGAGGATTGCATTTTTGGGCAGTCCGATGTCGCGCGGCAGGTTTTGCGGGTCGGCTATGCCAATCGTGACGAAGACGACAATCTCCTTCTGGATTTTCTGGCGGCTCTTCCAGCCGAAAAGCTTCTGCCCGATCCATGGAATCTTGCGCAGAAGGGGGATGCCCGAGTCGACGTCTTCTTCCTTGGTGCGGGAAAGTCCGCCGATGACGGCCGTGGCACCGTCTTTCATCGTGAATTCCGTCGTCAAGCGCTTGACGTCGATAATCGGATACTGTGTGTAGGGCGTGTCCGATTCGGTCTTGGAGTTTACCGTCACGTAGCCGGTGCAGTCGCTGATCGTAGGCACGATCTCGACCGCAATGAGCCCGTCGGGTGAAATGCGCGGAGTTACTGAAAGGGATATGCCCCAACTGAAGAAAGCTTCGTTGGCGAACATAAACTTGTCTTCGCCGGGAATCGTGTCGATCTTGGTTGAAATGGACAGGTTCTGCGAATTCTGTCCGGTGTAGTTGGAGTCAATCGTTACGTTCGGGTATTTGGTCGTCATGTCGACTTTGGCTTCTTTCCCGTTCGAGACGATGATTTTGGGATTGGAAAACATCTTGGCGTCGCCGATCTGTTCAAACGCGCTCATCGCCAACCGGAAGTCGTCGACCGACAATTGCCCTTGGAAGCCGCGCGCGTTGTGCCAGCCCATGCTTGTAGCCTCGCGTCCGGCCCCAGCGGCGGCGGCGATTCCCTGGGGAACGAATCCAGTCAGCGTGGAAGAATCGGAAAGTGAGCTGGAGGTGGATGACGACGCTGATGAACTCGTGCTCTCGCCGCTCAGGGAGGTTGATGCGCTGGTCGTCGGCGAATCGCTTTTCGTAAGCGTCCGTGTGCTCAAGGCCGTGCCGTAGTTCGCAACGCGACCGCTGTTGTATTCCCATCCCCCCGAGACATTTCTGACCGACGCCCCCCAGCTTTCGAGCGAGTTCCACTGCATTCCAAGCTTGTGCATTGCTTCGTTGGAAAGCTCAATGAAGCGCGCTTCGATGTAGATTTGGGCAATCGCCTTGTCGACGGCCTTGATGATCGCCTCGCAGTCGGCGATAATCTTGTCGGTTGCCGTCACCACCACCACATTGGCGCCAGTGAAGCACGAGGCAATCGGGCGCATGATTTTGCCGGTCGGGTCCTTCGGGGCGAAAGTCTGGTTGAACAGCTCGGACAGTTCTTTGGCCGAGGCGTGGTTGAGTGCGAAGGTTCGTGTCGAAACCGGCACGAGTTGCAAGTCTTCGACGACGCGGTAGATGTTCTCGCGTTCTTCAATGCGGAAACCGCGCGTGCCGAGAATCGCCTTCATGCCCTGAAGCCAGGGTACGCGTTTGAGCGATACGGAAATGCGCTTTTGCAGGTTGGTGGAATCATCGCAGATGATGTTCGCGCCGGTTGTTTTGCGGAACTGGCGCAGAACATCTGCCAGTGAGGCTTCATCGCATTCGATATCGACGAGCGATTCGAGTCCGTTGTCGAGCGCGCCTTTCACCTTTGGCCGTTTGGCCGCGATGGCGCTATCGTCTTCCAAATCGATTTCGTCGATCCCCGTTTCCGGCACTGGGCATGCCGCTTCGTCGGCGGATTCTTCCGTTGCCACTGTCTCCGGCGGGGGCGGCAGGGCGGTATCTTTTGCCGCGCTTTCTGGCGCGGCGCTTTGCCTCGGGGCGTCGCTTGCCGCATTTTCAAGACCGGGAGCAGTTGTGGCAAGTGCCAGACAAATGGCAAGCGTACTTACGTGCATGGATTAGTCCTCTCCTTTTAAATCGTCGTCATCGTCAATATCTTTGGCGCGCACGCGCGCCAATTTCAGGGTTGCTCCTTCGGTGAGACCCTGGATTCTCCAAGTAAAGCGGCGCCCTTCGTGGTTGATGGAAATCAAATCTCCGTTGCCGTAGGTGTTGCCATTGATAATCACGCCGTGCCGTTTGGCGCCGTTTGCCGCCGTCGCCGTGGCCGTACCCGTGACACGGAGAGTCTTCCTCGCCTCGGCCCAGTGGCGCGACGAGATGGTTTTGGCGTTGCGTGCCAGCGCGGCGGCGGTGGCGGCCGTGGCGGTGTCGTCCCCTTCGGCGAGAGGGGCGGTTTGTACCTCGACCTTGGGTTCGGCCGAAATCTCTTCGCGCACCCCCTCGTAGCCGATTGGCCAAAACGGATTGCGCACGGCGATGGCCGCTATTACTGGAAGGAACAGTTTCATTTGCGGCTCAACCCTCCTTTTGCCGGCCACTCGAGAACATAGATAATTTCCTGCCGGTCGTTGGACTGCTGCGAGCGGATATCGAGCGATCTCAAGGCGATGAGCGGAAATTCCTTCTCCATTCGCAGCAGAAAGGAAATCGCCGCTTGATAGCTTCCCTTGGCGCTGATGCGAATTGCCGCGCGCGTGTGCAACTGCCGCGGCGCGGTGGGTTTGGGCAGCGGCAGCGCGCGGAAGGGCTCGTCGGAATAGTCGGGCTCGACGAGGCCTGCGCCGAGTAGCAGCGGCTCGAGCAACGATTTCGCGCGCATTGAGTACGATTCCAGCAACGGCGTGAGCATTCCTTCTTCGTAAGGCTTGAGGTTTTGGTTGATCTCGGCGAGGTTTTTCTTGATGGTGTCGGCGCTGTGCAAATCCATATTCATCCGCCGCTGGTTGGTTTCGAGTTCGTCGAGTTTTCGCCGGTTGAGCGCGAGCTGCGATGAGGCCGGTTCGACTGCGAACATGTAGATGACCGCGGCAATCGCGCCCAGCACGATAGTGAACGCGGCCGAACGCTTGGCGTTTGGCGCCATGTTTTGGATGAGGTCATTTTTCACAAGCAAACTTCCTCTCCGGCATCGTGTATTCGATTTCAAACGACAACAGCCGCTTGCCGCCATTCTGAGACGCGGCATCCTGGCGGAACGACTTGATTTTCCTTGCCTTCGTCACTAACGCGGCGAATTCCGGCCCGTCGAGCGATTCCATCAGCGCTTGGACGGGCGTTTCCTTGGTCGTGCGCCCGACAATCACTAGTTTTTGCGTTTCGACATTTTCCGTCGGCCCGGCCAGCGGGAATCTCGCGCCCGGCGGCTTGAGATTTTGTGGAGGAGGCGGAACGATGGAGAGTTCCGTCAGCTGCACCCGCAGGGGCATCGCCTCGGCGAGGAGCGCGAGGCTTTCGCCGACGTGCCGCACGCCTGCGCGGTAGAATTCAAGCTGCCGGAGCTGCTCGGTTTTCTCGCGCACTTCGGCCTGGCGCGAGAGAACTTCGGAGTGACCCTTGGTCTTGGTTTTGATATCTTCTTCGATTGATTGCGCCTGCGACTTGACAACGAGTAGCTGCGTGAAGAGCGCCCCCCACCAGACGACCATTCCTACGCAAGAAAGCAAGGCCAACAGCGGCAACAACACCCGTAACCGCACCGGCGAGGATGAAAGCCGCTCGGTTTCCTTCAAGAGGTTGAGATGGAACGAAGCTGTTTTCATGTTTCCGCCTCCGCAGCAGCGAGAGCCGCGCCCAAGGCGGCGAGAAACGCCGTAGGATCGTCGGTTTTAACGCCTTTGTCAATCTCGATGCCCGCGAACGGCGATGGCGCGACGAGCTGCAGCTTCAATGCTTCCTCGGCGTAGTGCCGCCAGTGCTCCGCGCCGCGCGGCAGACCCACGAGCATGACCTTGTCGGCCGCGATGCGGTGTTTGCCGGTTAGATATGCTCGCGCCAGTTCAAGCTGCTCGAGCACCGGGTGGATGAATGGCTCGAGCGCCGGGCGCGGATCGACGAGGGAGTCTTCCAGCACCGAATCGACCAGTTCTTCGTCGACACCAAGCGTTTTCCTGACCGCGTTGCGCATCGCCATATAACCGCGAGTGTTCGGACAGCGCCTCCACAATACCGGCAGACCTTCCTTGTAGCCGGCGAAGTAGATGGCATTCTCGCGCACGATAATGGCAAGCATGTTGCCTTTGGCTTCGAGATATTCCGGCTGGACGAGTATACTCGCCATCAGCGCCGATTCGGCAAGTTGTATTGACCCTGCGGTCGGGCGTTTGCCTTCTGGCAGCAGCCGTCCGAGCCACAGCGCCTGAAATTCCGGCATGGAGGCGTAAAGGTGGAAATCATCTTCCGCGAAGGGGCGTACGACGAACCGCCGGCCGTTTTCCGAGACGGGAATGCCGTCATTAGGCAATTCCGGGCGCTTGGCGTTCGCCGCCGGCTGGGGCGTGGCAGGCTGCGCGGGCGTGATCGCGTGCTTGATGCCGAGCCGGCGCTTGCCTATCTCGCTCGCGGCGCTCGCGGATTCTTTCACCGGCGCCGCACCATGGATCATCTCTTGGATAATCGCTTCGCTCGAAGCCTGGCCGAAGGATCCCAACTGCGAGTTGACGGCAAGAGCCGCGCTGGGCGACTGGAAATCGTGCGGCAGTTCCCATTTCGGCTGCCGCGGCGTGTCTTCCCACGAGACTGGCAACTCGCCGTCTGGCGGTTTTATAAAATCGGCCGCGCCAAGCCGCCAGAGGTTCTTTTTGCGGTACAGTCTTACCGCCGGGCAGCCGCGTGCATCGCCGCTAAACAGCTCAACCCCGACCAAATCGACCTTCGATTTCGCCCCGCCGCCATTGCCCGTGCCGGGGAAACCAAATTCGATGGTTTTGTTTTTTGTAAGTTGAATTTTCACTGATGCTATTATAGCACTAATTGTGCCATCGGACAATGCCCGCGAACGGCGCGGGCGCGGGGCGGACTGGTTGCGTCATCGCTCTGAAAATAGGATAATCTTTTTCATTATTACGAAAGTTTTAATTGTCGACGACGAGCCACGAATCCTCTTGCTGCTGCAAAGTTTGTTAAAGGCAAACAAGTATCAGGTGGAAAGCGCGCGCGACGGCAAAAGCGCGTTGGCGATTGTCGAGAAGGGTGAGGTTGATATTGTAATAACCGACCTTCGTATGTCGCCCAGGGAGGGGATGATGCTTTTCCGCGAAATCCACGATCTTCACCCGGATTTGCCAGTTATTCTGTTGACGGCCTACGCTACGGTCGATACGGCTATTGAAGCGATGAAAGCAGGTGTGTTCGACTATCTCACCAAGCCTTTCAAAGTTGACGATCTCATTGCCTGCCTTAGGCGCGCGGAAGAAAAGATTAAAGGTAGTCCAGCAGTCTGCTCGCCAGATGCCACCCATATCCGGCGGTTTGACAATCTCATCGCTGTTTCGCCGGCGATGGTTGGTATCTGCGATATGATTCAAAAGGTGGCACCTACGGCAGCTACGGTGCTTATCAACGGCGAATCAGGAACCGGCAAAGAGGTTATCGCCAAGACAATCCACAAATATTCCACTCGCGTCAACCAGCCGTGGGTGGCGGTAAATTGTGCGGCAATTCCGGAAAATCTGCTCGAAAGCGAAATGTTCGGTCATGTCAAGGGCAGTTTCACCGGGGCGGTTTCCGATAAGATCGGCCTGTTCGAGGCGGCAAACGGAGGGACGCTTTTTCTCGATGAAATCTCCTCTATGCCGCTTATTCTGCAAGGCAAGTTGCTACGCGCGCTGCAGGAAAAGGAAATTCGCCGCGTAGGCGGAACGAAGGATATTCCAGTGGATGTACGCGTGATTGCCGCCTCCAACGCCAATCTGGAAGAAGCGGTGGTCAAGGGAACCTTCCGTAGCGACCTTTATTATCGTTTTGCCGTTATTACGCTCGATTTGCCTCCGTTGCGCAAGCGCCCAGAAGATATCTTGCCGCTTGCGCGCCATTTCATCCGCGTCGAATTGGGCGAAACGAAGAATCTGCCTGTTATTGCTCCGGATGCGGCCAAGGCGCTTGAATCCTACGATTGGCCCGGGAATGTGCGCGAATTGGAAAACGCCATGCGGCACGCGCTCACTTTTCGTCAAGGCGGCGATATTACTAAAGATTTGCTACCTCAGAAAATCGCCGAATATACCCGACCCCAAGCGAGCTCGACGCTTCCCGATATCACTAACGCTTCGCTGAAAAGTTTCTTGAAGCGCAAAGAAAAGGAAGCGATTTCGACCAGCTTCTGGCCGCCATGGACGCCGGCGACTTTGAGCAGGAGAAG
>CALYTX010000030.1 GCA_945487985.1 uncultured Verrucomicrobiota bacterium
GCCCCCGGCTCGAAAGCCTTGCGTGCATCAATTCAAAAAAGTGGGATAAGGGTGTGCAGTCGCGCAACCAGGGCTTAAACGGGCGAGAGCGATCGCATTCTGTTTCGTATCAATCGCGCAGGCTGCGCGCGAGCGTTACACACCAAACACGCCAGGCGCCGCATTTCTTCAACGACCGCGCCGCCTCCGATAGCGTGGCTCCGGTGGTCATTACATCGTCAACCAGCAGCAGGGTGCGCCCGCGCACCCTCCGCGGCTGCACCACCTCGAAGGTGCCGGCGACATTCTCGCGCCGCTCGCGCTCGGCCAGACCCGCCTGCCGCCGCGGTGACCCCGTCCGCACGAGCGCGCGGGCGAGGTAAAGCCGTTCTATCCGCCGCGCCAGTTCGCGCGCAAGATAGTCTGATTGGTTGTAGCCGCGATCTATGCGATGGACTTCGGTAATCGGCATTCCCAGCACGGCGTCGACGGCGGTCACATCGAAACGCGATCGCGCGACAGCTTCCAGCCAGTCGGCAAAATCTTCCTTGAGCTGGAAATGGCGGTTGAACTTGTAGTCGAGCACCATCCGCCGCGCCTCGGCCTCGAATCGGACGGCGCTCGCCGCGCCGTCGAAAGCCGGACGCGTCGAAGGCAGCCGGCAGTCCTCGCAGAGGTAATCGCCAGCAAGCCCCTCGACCGCGCGCCCGCAGCAACGGCAGAGTCCGTCGACGGGCACGAACGGTATGCGATTTAGACAATCGGCGCAGATATGGCGCGCGGGACGATCAACTGGCCGGGCGCAGATCTCGCAATTGCGCGGCCAAAAAAGATCGAGTATCCGACCGATCACCTCGCCAACAGATTAGCGGGGTATTCGCCCGCGTCAACGAGCTTGGCGATTTGCGCCATCACATAGGGTTTGTCTTCACGGTAGGTGACGCCGAACCAACTCGAATCGGTGGGCAGAACCGTGCAGTCGGCCTTGCCTTCCTTGATCAATTCGTCGACAACGAAGGGTATGTACCACTCGCTCTTCATCTCCGTGCCGCGCGCGGCGAGGAATTTGGTGAAGCGATCCTCCAGTTCGACGAAGAGCCGCGGGGTGAAGCCCCAGCAGTTCATCGACACGCGAGCGTCGAGCGGAACCTGCACGGGGTTTTCCGGATCTTCCAGATTATTGGCGACGTCTGCACAGCGGACGAGTTTGGTCATCTCGCTCACGCTCTGAAGCTTGCCCTCCGGCGACACCTTGCAGATGCCGCGCGCGACCGATCCGTTATCGGAAAGCGTAAGTCCGAGCCGGTAGCCGACCATTGCGAAATGAAGCGACCCGGGATCGACCGCCGACAGATAGGCGCCAAGCTTGGCCATCGCGTCGCGTCCGTAGAAATCATCGGCGTTGATGACGGCGAAGGGTTCCTTGACGATGTCGCGCGCCGCGCGCGTGGCGTGGGCCGTTCCCCAAGGCTTGGTGCGGCCCTCGGGAAACACGAAGGGGGCGGGCAGGTCGTTGAGATCCTGGTAGGCGTAGCCGACATCGACCATCCCCTCGTATTTTCTACCGACCTTCTCTTTGAACTCATCTTCAAAATCGCGCCGGATGATGAATACGACTTTGCCGAATCCGCCGCGGATGGCGTCGAAGACCGAATAGTCGAGAATCGCCTCCCCCGAGGGGCCTACCGGGTCGACCTGTTTGAGCCCGCCGTAGCGCGAGCCCATTCCCGCCGCCAAAACCACCAATGTCGGCTTCATTACTTTCCGCCTCCCTGCTGAACAATCGTAGTGCACGCCTTGATTACGCCGGCCACGTTTGCCAGATCCGACGGAATAATCATCGTGTTGTTGGTTTTTGCCAAATTGCCGAACTGCGTCAAATACTGCTGGGCAAGCTGCATATTGACCGATTCGAGCCCGCCGTCGGATTTGATCGCTTCGGCGACCTTGCGGATGCCTTCCGCCTGCGCCTCGGCGACAAGCAGAATTTCGCGTGCGCGTCCCTCAGCCTCGTTGATCTTGCGCTGGCGCTCGCCTTCCGAGAGATTGATCGCCTCCTGCTTCTCGCCCTCGGCGCGGTTGATTTTCGCCTGCCGCTCGCCTTCGGACTCGGCAATCATCGCGCGCTTCTCGCGCTCGGCGCGCATCTGCTTCTCCATCGCGTCGCGAATCGTCTTCGGGGGCGTGATGTTTTTGATTTCGTAGCGGGTAACCTTGATGCCCCACGGGTCGGACGCTTTGTCGACCGCCGCCACTACAGCCGCGTTAATCGAGGTGCGCTCTTCAAAGCTGCGGTCGAGATCAAGCTTGCCCATTTCCGAACGCATCGTCGTCTGCGCAAGCTGCGTGGTCGCAAAAAGATAATTGCCGATGCCGTACGACGCTTTCGCCGGATCCATCACCTGCATGTAAAGTATGCCGTCCACCGAAACGGCGATATTGTCTTTGGTAATGCACTCCTGCGGGGGCACGTCGATTGCCTGTTCTTTAAGCGTATGCTTGTAGGCAACCCGGTCGAAGAACGGAACCAGAATGTGGAAACCAGCCTCGAGCGTGCAACGGTAGCGGCCAAGACGTTCGATAATATACGCCGTCTTCTGCGGAACGATAACCGCCGTCTTGACGATCGCTACAACTACGATCGCCGCAACGATGCCAAACAGTACCAATGCTGGACTCATGATTTAATCTCCTTTACTTTCATTGTTAAATTGCTACGCGAAACGACCAACACGTCGACGCCGGCGGCAATCGGCTCGTCGGCCACGGCCGCCCATTGCGCATCGCCAAGTTCCACGCGCCCCGCCAGGGGCGGATTGATTGCGCCGGTCACCTTGCCCGCCCGCCCGACGTATTCGTCGCCGAACCCCTCCGGCGAATCACTCCGGCCGCCGGCGAAAACCGACTTGACAATACGGCGCAACATCGTAATGTAGATTACCGACAACGCCGAAAATGCGGCCAGCTGCCAAGTAGGCGACAACGCTTCTCCAAGCGCGAAGCGCGTAAAACCTACCGTTGCCGCCGCCAGCCCGAAGAAGAACATGACAAACCCCGGGACAATTATTTCCATAAGCATCAGCACCGCTCCTGCGTAGAGCCAAAGCCAACCTGGATTCAACCAGTTCATTTGCGCGCCTCCTTGATTTCGACGATTGCCGATCCCGGTATCGTCGCTAATACATCATTGATTTTCGGATCATCGAGAATGTCGCGGCGGGAAGTAAATTGCGCCTTCGGCTTTGGCGGCGTCGCCGCCTTCGCCGGCGCGGCAGGCGGGGGCTCGAGGGGCACGTCGGGCAACGAGGGCGCACGCGCCGCCCTCGGCGGCGGCGGCGGCGCGACGGGGCGCGACGGCTCTTTCGCCGCCGGCGCAGCGGGCGCGGACGCGGCGGGCGCGGCACTTTCGCCGCGCAGCGCACGCACCGCTCTCATCAGCTCTTCCACTGTGGCGGTGGTCGCAATGCGCGAGGCCCGGATTAGTGACATTTCAATATAGGTTCTCGTGCTCAGAACACCACTGAGTTTTTCTTCCATTTCGGCGAGCTGGTCACAGACGCGAAAAACGCGGCCGGCGTCCAGCCCCTGCGCCTGGGCGGAAAGCACCTTGATCTGCTCGGCGGTGGCCTCGAGCGATTTCGAATCGCTGCCGAGCGCCTGTAGCACTACGAGATTGCGAAAATGCTGCAGCAACTCGCCCGCAAGGCGACGCATATTCTTGCCCGACGAATCGAACTTTTCAATCGATTCGAGAATCCGGGCTGTATCGCCCTTGAGAATCGCGCCGGCAAGCGCTTCGAGTTCGGACCGGGAAACGAGCGAGAAAACGCCCAGGGCATCCTCTTCCGTAACCCTGCCCCCGTTAAAGGAAATCAACTGCTCAAGCGACGAAAGCGCGTCGCGCATCCCGCCTGCGGCGCCGCGCGCGATTGCTAACAACGCATCTTCCTCGGCGTCGATGCCCTCGGCCTTGCAAATGCCCGCGAGACGCGAGACGATATCGTGCGTCTGGATGCGTCGGAGGTCGAATCGCTGGCAGCGCGAGACGATCGTCGGCAAAACCTTGTCGCCTTCCGTAGTCGCGAAAACGAAACGCAGATAGCTCGGCGGCTCTTCAAGCGTCTTGAGCAGCGCATTCCACGCCTCGGGCGTGAGCATATGGCATTCGTCGACGATGAAAATCTTGTACTTGCCGCTAACCGGCGGAAAATCGACGTGCTCGAGAATGTTCTTGGCGTCTTCAAGCCGCCGGTGCGAGGCGGCGTCCATTTCGACAACATCGATGGAATTGCCCGCGGCGATTTCACGACAGTTGACGCACTTGCCGCACGGCTCGGCCCCTTCGGGCTCGAGGCAATTAACCGCCTTGGCGAAAATGCGGCTCAAGGTGGTTTTGCCGATGCCGCGCGGCCCGATAAAAAGGTAGGCGTTGGCGATACGCCCAGATTCAATCGCATGGCGAAGCGTCCGCACAACATGCTCTTGCCCGACCACGTCGTTGAAGGTCGCCGGGCGATATTTGAGCGGCAAAGCTGTATGGTTCTGGGTTGGCATCGCGTTTATTATAACACAAAACGGTCATTCAAGACGCGATTTCTGACGAGGGTCGAAAGCGTCGCGCAAACCCTCGCCAACAAACACCGTAAGCAGCATGACCGTGAAAAGCATAAGCGCCGGGAAAAGAATCAGCCACCAGGCCCAGCGAAACTGTTGCGCCTGACTCATCAACTCGCCGCAGGAAGGCGTCATCGCCGGCAGACCGAAGCCGAGGAAATCCAACGCCGCGAGCGAACCGATCGCCCCCATAAGCAGAAACGGAAACAGCGTAATCATCGGCGTGAGCGCATTGGGCAGGATATGTCCGAAAATTATCCGCGCGGCCGAGAACCCCTGGCATTTGGCCGCCTCGACAAACGTGCGCGAACGCAGCCGCAGAAATTCCGCACGCACATAGTAGGAAATTCCGATCCAGTTGAAAACGGCGTAGCATACGAGCAGCACCGGAAAACTGCGCCCGAGCGTAGAGCCAATGAAAATCATCACGTAGAGAAAGGGAATCGCGCTCCAGATTTCTGTAAAGCGCTGGCAAGCGATGTCGGCCCAGCCGCCGAAATACCCCTCGACCGCACCAACCACCAACCCGATCAACATTCCCGAGAATGCGAGCAGCAACCCAAACGCAAGCGCAATACCCGTTCCATGCACGACCCGCGCGAACACGTCGCGTCCGCCCGCATCGATACCGAAGGGATGCTCGCGGCAGGGACGGAACGGAAAGCTTATCGGTTTAAGGCCGAGCTCCTGCACGCTCGCCGCGGGCGGATGCAGCGGCGAGAGGTAGACACGGGTCGTCTGGCCGTGCGGCGTGATCTTCGCCTTGTAGCCGTCGATCTGGGGGGCGGCGGGATCGGCGGCGAGAATCCGTCCGCGCAATTCCTCGGGACCTTCATAGCCGTAGACGGCGCCGCTTGAATCGACGCTATAGCGCGCATCGAGAATTTCGTATACCGTGCGCGTTTCCGTCTGCCGGTATTTTTCAAGTTCGCCCGGATCGATTACGCGATAGGGCGCGCGCGGAGCAAGCAACATCACCACCGCGCAGAAAAGCGCTATCGCGCCGAGACCGATTAGCGACCACCAGGCGCGGCGGATGCGACGGAACGCGCGGAAGCGCTTGGCCATCAATGGAGAGAACAGTTTCATTTCTTTGAAAAATCAATCCGCGGGTCGATGACCATGTAAATCAAATCGGAAAGCAGATTGCCGATCAGCGAAAAACTCGCCGTCAACGCCAGGAGCGCCAGAAACACTGCGTAATCACGCCCGACGAGTGCGTCGAACGACAACCGCCCCATGCCGGGAATCTCGAAGATATTCTCGATAATAATTGAGCCGACGAACATGAAGCTGAGCATCGAGCCCAGACCCGTGGCGACGGGGATGAGCGCGTTGCGGAATGCATGCAGCCAGATCGCGCGCCGGCGCGTGCCGCCCTTGGCGATGACCGTGCGGATGTAGTCGGACGAAATCTGGTCGAGGAGCGAATTCTTCATCATCAGCGTCAGCATCGCGAACGAGCCGGCCACGTAGCAGCAAATCGGCAGCGCCATGTGCCAGGCACGGTCGCAAAACCACTCCCATGCAGTTGGCGGCAAATCGAAATCGCTGGAAACACCGCCCAGGGGAAACACATCCCACAACCCTTCGACCGTGCCGCAAAGCCCCATCTTCAACACCATCGCCAGCGCAAAGGCCGGCACGGCATAGGCGACGAACACGATAAAACTCGAAACCGCGTCGAAGAGCTGGCGATGTTTGAGCGCCTTGGCGATTCCAAGCGGGATACAGACAAGATACGTTAGGAAAAACGAGGCCGCCCCGAACCACACCGACACGGGAATGCGGCTTTTAACAAGCTCCCAAGCCGTCTTGTTGGGCACATCATAGCTCGGCAACATCATCCCCATGCGATTGGTCACGAGCCAATCCCAATACTGGCGATGGAGCGGTTTGTCGAAGCCGAACTGCTGGTTCAGTTGCTGCTTGTATTGCTCCGAAACCGTGTTCATGCCCAAACCCGCCTGCGCGCTCGCCGCCTCGCCCGCTCCGCCGTGTCCCGACATTCCGCGCATGCGCATAAGTCTCATTTCAACCGGTCCGCCGGGCAGAAACCGCGTCAGCGCAAAACAGACCATGGTAATGCCAAGAAAGGTCGGTATCACCAGCAGAAGGCGACGGACGATGTACGACAGCCGCTCCATCAGCCCTGCCCTGTGTTGGCGGCGGTTTCGGCCGCGCCGTTTTCCGCCAGCTGACGGGCGCACCAACTCGCCTGTCGAGCGACACCCAGCAGCAGCGCCGCGTCGTCGCGCGTGAAAACGCCGCGGGAGAAAACGCGCTGGAACCCCTGCATGAAATGGTCGGCCTGCTCGCTCTTCATAAACCGGATGTCTTCGAGCATTTGCGCCCAATTCTTCATCAGCTGCCGCTTTTGCGCCTGCGGCGCCGGCGGTGCCTTCTCGCGCGGCAGAACGTAGTCGCCGGCAGCGGTGAAAAGTTCGTAGCACGTAATCAGCACCGCCTGCGAGAGGTTGATCGAGGTGTAGCCTTCGTCGACGGGGATGCGCAACAAGTGGGTGCATTGCGCGATTTCCTCATTGAGCAACCCCTTGTCTTCGCGCCCAAAGACGATTGCAACCGGTCCTTGAGCAGCCAGCGCAAGCAGTTCGCCCGCGCAAGCCCGCGGAGCCTTCACATGCTGCCGGTACAGCCCTTCGCGGGCAGTAGTGCCAACCACCGCTACGCAGTCGGCCACCGCCTCTTCAAAAGTCGCGAATTGCTCGCGGTTGGCGAGAATATCCGTCGCATGCACCGCAAGGCGCTCGCCCTCTTCCCATGAATTCTGCAAGTTGGGCGCGGCCAGGCGCAAGTGGCGAATGCCCATGTTGGCCATCGCGCGGCAACTCGAGCCCACATTGCCCGTGTAAAGGGTGCCGACGAGCACGACACGGATATTTTCAAGCGCGTTCACCAGGCGTCCTCCTCGACCGCGCTCGGACAAATCGACCCCTCGAAAACGAGCAGATAGTCGTTTTCGTCGGGGAAATAGAGATATAGGCGGCTGGCAAGACCCACGGTCAAATATTTCCACTTGCCGTCCTTGGTCGCATACATCGTCCCCTTGGGGCTGTTATTCTGGCAGATGTAGCCGGTGAGTTTCTCGCCGTCGGGCTTCTTCAACCGCACCATCTTCGTGTCGCGGCCCTCAATGCGATGCCCGTTCATCGGCGAAACCATGGTATAGGTGTAGGGACGGGTCCGTTCGCCGTATTGCACCTGCAGAACATTGCCGCTGCCGTCGATGAAGGCGTCTTGCTGGGTGGGCCGGAACGAGGCGCAGCCAGCGAGCGCGAAGGCCATCGCGAGCGACAACGCCGTCCGCCCGGCGGCAGAGGAAAGTATTGTGGTCTTCATAGACGCGAAAGCTTTTCGGCGACAATCTTGCCGACGGTTTTAGGATCGGCCTTGCCCTTGGAAAGTTTCATCACCTGGCCGACGAAAAAGCCCGCAGCCGCTTTCTTGCCCGCCTTGAAATCTGCCACGGGTCCGGGATTGGCGGCAATGGCCTCGTCAACAAAAGCCTCGATTGCCCCCGTGTCGCTGACTGCCGCGAGATTGCGCTCTTTCACTATCGCCTCGGGGTCGCCGCCGGCGGCGAAGATCTCCGGCAGCAACTCTTTGACCGTCGGACCATTGATCGTGCCCGCGGCGAAAAGCCGCACGAGGCTCGCCAGTTCCTGCGGCTTCATCGCCACCTTGTCGATGGTCGTGCCGCTCGCGTTCAGAAGCGCCATCACGTCGCTCATAAACAGATTGCAAAGCTGCTTGGCCGTTTTCTTGTCCAACCCCGCCGCGGCCGCTTCGAAATAATCGGCATTGGCTTTGTGCTGGGAAAGGATTTCCGCGTCGTATTCGGCAATTCCCCATTCGGCGACCATTCGCCGGCGTCGCGCCTCTGGCTGCTCGGGCAGTTCCGCGCGCCAAGCCTCAAGCCACTCCTCGGAAAGCTCCACCGGCACTAAGTCGGGTTCGGGGAAATAGCGGTAATCGTGAGCGTTTTCCTTCGAGCGCATTGACGCGGTTTCCATTGCCTCGGGATCCCAGCGGCGCGTTTCCTGCACCAGCGTGCCGGCATGCGCAACGCATTGGCGCTGGCGGCGTGCTTCATAGACGAGCGCGGCGTGGATGCCGGAGAAGGAATTCATGTTCTTGATTTCGACCTTGGTGCCGAGCTGCGCATAATCGACCGAGCCGTCGGCCTTGACCGGCAGACCCTCGCCGGTTTTCGGCCGGATGGAGATGTTCACATCGCTGCGCATATTGCCTTCTTCGAGATTGCAATCGGAAACCCCGGCGTAGACGAGAATTTCCTTCAACGCGGTAAGATACAATATCGCATCGTCGGCCGATTCCATGTCGGGTTCGGAGACGATTTCCATCAGCGGCGTTCCACCGCGGTTGAAATCGACGCCGGAGGTAGTCGCATAATGGTTGATTTTCGCGGCGTCTTCTTCGAGATGGATGTGATTGATGCGGATGAACTTCTTCGTGCCATCCTTGCGGACGATTTCCACACCGCCACCGATGCACAGGGGATTGCCATTCTCGGAAATCTGGTAATCCTTGGCCATGTCAGGATAAAAATAGTTTTTGCGGTCGAAAGTCGCGCGCCGGTTGATTCGCGATCCGAGCATCATGCCGCTCTTGACCGTGAGTTTTACGGCTTGCTTGTTCATGACCGGCAACGCGCCGGGATAGCCGAGACAGACGGGGCAGATGTTGGTGTTGGGTTCGCAGCCCGTCTTCAATAGGCACGAGCAAAACATTTTCGTTTTGGTCTTGAGCTGCACGTGGGTTTCAAGACCGATGGTATCTATGAATTCCATGACGAATATTTTATCAAAAGCGCAGCTGTCGAGTAAACAGCGCCGGCGGAATGTTAATTCTGCCGATTGAAAAGGTAAACATGGTTTTTGCCGGCATTCACGCAGGTGCCTTCGGCACACGCTGGAGTGCGATCGCATCAAGTGTCTGGGATTGCGTACTTACCGAACATCCTGCATAAATGCGACCGATTCGATTTGTCGCCGCGCACGAATGGAAAGTCAAAGTGTAGTGAAACTATGCCAATGGGCGCGGGTCGACGACAAATCGAATCGGTCGCGCTCTGCGTGTGGC